>CALDLG010000037.1 GCA_937910785.1 uncultured Lachnospiraceae bacterium
TCCGTTCTCGGAAATGTCGCAGCGTCGTGTGAAATTTATATATTTTTAAGAATCACCCTATTTTGGTCTGAAATGACATATGGTAAAATACTTCATAGACGTCAACCTGATGAACAGAGGATAAGGAAATGGACGACAGAGTACGGGAGATGGGGCCGCTGCCTGTGGCCGTTTTGGGAACGATTTTTCTTTGCGCATGTCTTTTTTTCCTGATAAGATTTCTTATCGGGCAGTACGGAAGAAGCCGCCGGACGGGTGCAATCGACGAAATGGAAGGGCATGACTTTGAATATTTCTGCGCGGAGCTTCTTGAGAAAAGAGGCTTTCTTGAGGTAGAAGTAACGCGCGGAAGCGGAGATTACGGTGTCGATATTCTGGCGGAAAAGGAAGGCGTTACATATGCCATTCAGTGCAAACGATATACGGCTCCTGTCGGGGTGGAAGCGATACAGCAGGTTTATGCGGGAAGAGATTATTATGACAGAATGGTGGGCGCGGTCATGACGAACCAGTATTTTACGGCATCCGCGGTGGAGGCTGCAAAGCACCTGAAAATTCTGCTTTGGGACAGAGGGTATCTGGACAGTATGCTTGAGGAAGGGAAAAGGTAAGAAGAACTTCGAAAAAGGAGAAAAGATGAGTTCATTTGTGGAATTTCGGAATGTCTGCAAGACGTATCATATGGGAGAAGTGGAGATTGAGGCATTAAGAGATGTCAATTTTACGATTGAAAAGGGTGAGTTCTGTGTCGTGGTCGGAGCCTCAGGAGCGGGCAAGACGACGATTTTAAATATTCTGGGCGGAATGGACAGCCTTTCTTCCGGACAGGCTCTTTTGGACGGAGAGGAGATTTCCGCTTATAATAAAAAGAGACTGACTGCGTACAGAAGATTTGATATTGGCTTTGTATTTCAGTTTTATAATCTGGTGCAGAATCTGACGGCGCTAGAAAACGTGGAACTGGCGGCGCAGATCTGTAAAGAGCCGTTAGACGCGATGTCGGTGCTTGAGCAGGTCGGTCTGAAAGAACGGGCGGGGAACTTTCCGGCCCAGCTTTCCGGCGGGGAACAGCAGAGAGTGGCGATTGCCAGAGCGCTCGCCAAAAATCCCAAGCTCCTGCTGTGCGACGAACCGACGGGCGCGCTCGATTATCATACGGGGAAGGCCGTTTTGAAATTGTTGCAGGATACATGCCGGAAAGTGGGCATGACCGTTGTTGTCATTACGCATAATCAGGCGCTGACGGCAATGGCGGACAGAATTATAACGGTGAAAAGCGGTACGGTTGCCAGAATGGAAATAAATGAACATATCGTGCCGGTGGAAGAGATTGAGTGGTAGAAATTCCTTTTGCAGCAGGGAGCCGGATGAATGAGCAGTGGAATGATTAAAACGACAATCAGAGAAATCAAAGGAAGCTTCGGCCGCTATATGGCGATTCTGGCAATCGTTATGCTTGGGGTTTCGCTTTTTGCGGGGCTGAAAGCGACGACGCCGGCGATGATCGCAACGGAGAATGCTTATCTGGCGGAACAAAATTTCTTTGATTTTAAGCTGTTGTCCACAATCGGCTTTACGGAAGATAATGTAAAGGAGCTGGAAGCATTTGAGCAGATCGATCGGGTGGAGGGAACGATTTCGGTCGACGCGCTCTGTGCGTTTGGAGAAGGAAATGAGTCTGCCTATAGAATTCACGCAATGCCGGAAACGATTAACAGGATCGTACTGACCGCGGGTCGGATGCCGGAAAGTGCGGATGAATGCGTGTTGGACGATGCGCTGTACGGAGAGGATATCATCGGTTCCCGGATTACAGTGACGGAGAATAATTCGGAGGATACGCTGGAAATGTTTCGGAACAGAACTTTCACGGTGGTTGGTGTTGCCCGTTCTCCGTATTATATCAATTCCGAAAGAGGAACGACGGCGATCGGCTCCGGGAGACTTGCCGCGTTTCTTTATGTGCAAAGGGACGCCTTTGACTGTGATTATCTGACGGAAATTTATGTGACGTTAAAGCAGAAATATGACGTCTATACGGAAGAATACCAGGATTATATCGATTCTCTGCAGGACGAAATGGAAGAGCTGACGGGGACAATCGTACAGACGAGATATGATGAGCTGATCGCCGAAGCGCAGGAGAAGATCGACGATGCCCAGACGGAGCTTGACGATAAGAAGGCCGAAGCGGAGGAAGAATTGAATGATGCGCTGACAAAGATTCAGGACGGAGAACAGGAGCTTGCGGACGGAGAACAGGAGCTTTTGGATGGAGAGCAGAAAATTGCGGACGGCGCAAAGGAAATTTCCGAACACGAGCAGGAGCTTGCGGACGGAGAACAGGAAATATTGGACGGAGAACAGGAAATACTGGATAAAGAGAAAGAAATTCAGGATGCGGAGGCGGAACTTGTTACCCATGAATGGGAAATTTTTGAAAATGAAATAAAGCTTGCCGAGAGTAAGGATGAGCTGGCGCTTGCGAAGGAAATGCTGACGGAAAAGGAGAACCTTTTGCTTTCACAGGAAGCGGAAGCGCTCGCGCAGGAGGCGGAGCTGGAGAGTCAGGCGGCGGAGCTTGGCACGCAGCTTGACGGGCTTGGCGTACAGGAAGCGGAACTGAGTGCGCAGAAGGAAGCGCTCCGGACGCAGGATGAGGAGCTTGGCACACAGGAGGCGGAGCTGAACGGTCAGAAGGAACAGCTGGAGCAGGCTTTTGCCGCACAGCTTATTTCCCAGGAGGAATATGATGCCGGGATGAGCCAGATTGATGCCGGACTTGCTCAGGTACAGGCGGGCAGAGCGGAGGTTTTGGCCGGCATAGAGCAGATTGATGCCGGGCTCGGAGAAATTCAGGGCGGAAAAGCGCAGCTGCAGGAAGGATTGAATCAGATTCAGGCAGGGCTTGGCCAGATCGCTGCAGGCAAGGTCGAGATTCAGGCCGGGAAGGAACAGATCGGAGCCGCGAAAGATGAAATAGAATATAACGAAAAAGTGCTTCTGGAGGCGGAGGCGGAGCTTGCGGAGGCGAAGGCGCAGGTGACGGGCGCCAGAGATGAGCTGGAAGACGGGAAAACGAAGCTTGCGGATGCCAAAACCGAGCTGGAGGATGGAAAGACGGAGCTGGAGGACGGCAGGCAGGAGCTCGCCAGGGCCAAAACCGAGCTTACCGATGCCCAGACGGAGCTAGAAGAGGGAAAAGTGGAACTGGAGGACGGCAGGAGCGAGCTTGCCGATGCCAGAACGGAATATGAAGATGCGAAAGAAGAGTTTGAAGAAGAGGTAGCGGATGCCCAGCGGAAAATTGATGATGCGAGGGAGGAGCTTGCCGATATCGAAGAGCCGGACAATTATGTGCTGACCCGGAATGCAAACATCGGTTATGCCTGTTATGAGAGCGATTCCAATATTGTTGCGGCCATTGCCAATGTGTTTCCGATTTTCTTTTTTCTGGTAGCCGCGCTGATTTGTATGACGACGATGAATCGGATGGTGGAAGAACAGCGGACGCAGATCGGCGTTTTGAAGGCGCTTGGCTATGGAAATGGCGCCATTATGGGAAAATTCCTGTTTTATGCGGGTTCCGCAGCGGCGGCCGGCGCACTCATCGGCCTTGCGGTCGGTACATGGCTGTTTCCGAAGGTTATCTGGATCGGGTATGGCATACTGTATAATATGGGAGAAATTGAGTATTATTTTGGCGTTCCGGTGGCGGTCTTTTCTCTTGCCGCGGCGCTGCTGTGTTCCATGGGAGCAGCCTGGTTTTCCTGCAGGTATGAGCTTTACAGCGTGCCTGCCAGCCTGATCAGGCCCAAGTCTCCGAAGAGCGGCAGGCGGATTTTTCTGGAAAGAGTGACTTTTATCTGGCGCAGGATGAAATTCCTGCATAAGGTTTCGGTGAGAAACCTTATCCGGTATAAAAAAAGATTTTTTATGATGATACTCGGCATCAGCGGCTGTACGGCGCTTCTTGTTACGGGATTCGGCGTCAGGGATTCCGTGACAAACGTTGCGGACATGCAGTATGGCGAGATTCAGATATTCGATATCGGAATTACTTTTGCGGACGGTGTACGGGAGGCGGATCTGGATGTACTTGTGGAAGAAACGGGGGAACGGCTGGCGCAGACAGCCTGCCGGTATGAGGAGAGTGTTGATCTGAGTTTCGGAGGAAAGACAAAATCGGTTTATCTGGTGATACCGGAAGATGCGGATAAGATCGGCAGTTTTCTGAAGCTTCATACAAAGAGCGGTGAAGTAATTCCGTATCCGGAGAAGGGAACTGCGGTGATAAGCGCCAGACTGGCTGAAAATCTGGGGATCGGAACGGGAGATTCCGTGACGCTTCGGGACAGTGATATGAACAGCCTTACGGTAACGGTGTCCGCATTATGCGAAAATTATGTGTACAGTTATGTATATATTGACCGGGAGACTTACGCGGAGCAGCTGGGAAGAGAACCGGAGTACGGAAGCGCTTATGTCACCGTGAAAGAGGGCGTGGATCTTCATGAGATGGCAGCGGTCATATCCGATCAGGATAATGTGCTCGCCGTTTCGGTGACGCAGGATATGCGTGAAAGAATCGGGGGCATGATGGAAAGCATGGATTATATCGTATTATTGATTATTGTCTGTGCGGGAAGCCTTGCCTTTATCGTGCTTTACAATCTGACCAATATTAATATTACGGAGCGGATCAGGGAAATTGCGACGATTAAGGTTCTCGGTTTTTATGCGAAGGAGACGGCGGATTATGTTTTCCGGGAAAACCTGATGCTGACCGGAATGGGTGCACTCGTCGGGCTTGGGCTTGGAAAGTGGCTTCACTGGTTCGTAATGGATCATATCAATATCGATATGGTTTCTTTTAAGACAGTGATTTCGCCTGTCAGTTACCTGTGGAGCTTTCTGCTTACATTTGTGTTTGACATGTTTGTGAATGGGCTGATGTTTTTCAAACTGGAGAAAATCAATATGGCGGAATCGTTAAAATCGATTGAATAAACCGTTGTCAAAGCATTTTTGATGGAGTATAATATTCTTTTGCTGATTGTGTCGTATGTCTGCGGAAACAGACAGATGGGGGGAAAAATGGATATTAACAGTGCCCTGAATGAGCTGCTTGTGAAAACATTCAGGAATATCAATGAAATCGAGGAACGGGCGATTCGAAGCGGGGAATATAAGGATGTCACGACGAATGATATTCATGTCATTGAGGCGATCGGCATCGGTGAGAAGAAGAACATGTCTACGGTTGCCAGGGCGCTTCATGTTACGACGGGAACGCTTACCATTTCTATCAACAGTCTCGTGAAGAAAGATTATGTGGAGCGGGTCAGGAGCGAAGAGGACAGGCGGGTCGTGCTGGTTTCTCTGACGGAAAAGGGAAGACAGGCTTTTCTCCATCACATGCAGTTTCATGAGAAAATGGTCGAAGCGATTGTGGAACAGCTTTCGGATGAGGAGAAACTGGTGCTGGAGAAAGCCCTGATGCGTATTAATCAATTCTTTTTTTCTAAAAGGTAAGGCCGCCGGTATGAGCGGGTGGTGTCAAGCAGGCGGGAAAGTGTCCGGAAATCGGCCGGTCCATTGTCAAGCAGAAAAGAATGGAACCGGTATAAGGTAAAGGAGGCTTTCCCGTCTTTTTCTGTCCAGATGCTTTGTGCCTGTTCTTTCAACGCTTCGATTTCCAGATAACCCAGATAATATTTTAAATAGTTACATGGCTCTTCGATGATGTATTCATAGACTGCACGAGCGGCCCTGTCATCGGCAATTCCCATGGCGGAAAGAATTTCCTTTACTCTTTCATAAGAGGCGCCTTCATAGTGGATGATGATATCCAGCATGGAATACAGGCATAATTGTACCTGGCGGTTCAGCTTTTCGGCAAGATACAGGGGTTCTGCCTCCGGGTGTGCATCCCGGACCAGTCTGACGGCGTAATCATAAGAGCTCAGTTCCACATAGGTTGCCCAGCCTTCCACGTAGCCGCCATAGGATAAAATGCTCCTGAGCGGGTCCGCTCCGGAAGCCTGCAGATGGAAGCCGCTGTATACGGTCTGATACAGGTGTCCGGGATAGCCCTCATGTGCGAGCGTGGTGAAAAGCGAGAGCCCTCCGGCGGTGTCCATTCGGTTGATATAAATCGTATTTTCATCCATATCGTCGATCGGCGGCGTCATGTAGAATGCGGGAGCGGAGTATGGTTCCAGAGAGTCGTCCACATATTTGACCGTACAGGCGGTCTGCAGGGGAATGGCAGGATAATCCTCCGTAATCATCTGCCGCAGCCGGGACAGCATGTTTTCAGGAGACAGGGAAGGAAAGGAGCTGTCGATGGATGAAAAGGAATCCTTCAGGGCAGGGTATTCTTGCAGCAGGGAAAGCAGGGCAATATAGTTTTTCTCAAAATCTCCGGAAAGCATCTGTTTGATTTCGGAAATCGGGCGGTAAGAGCCTGTTGTCATACACAGATATGCCTGATAATAAGCCTGACCGTCGGGATAATGGGCCAGGCCCTGCGTATTGATGCCGCTTCCCTTTAATAAGGTCAGTTCATCGGCCAGCCTGTCATAGGCGGGAGCGACGATTGTTGTGAGCAGACGTTTGTTTTCCGACTGCCAGTATTCGGCCTCCGACGGTGTGAGAAGCCCCTGTTCCGTCAGTTTCTCCAGTCTGTCGGCAAAAGTGACTTCCAGAAAATGGCTGTCTGACTCCAGTTCCTGCCGATTCATCAGAGCGCTGCACTGTTCGATGACCTTATCCGCGGAGTAATCAGGCATAAAAAGTCCGTAATCCGCTTTTTCCTGCTCATACAGAATAAGGCCATCCAGATAGGAAGGAATCTGCATGAGAATGGTCAGATAGTTTTCGATGTCACTTACGGAGGAAAGGCGGTATTCGGCAAGCAGAACCGGAAGTCCCGACTGTACGCCCGAAGAGGGCGAAAGCGGTTCCTCAAAGTAGAGACAGGAGGAGCAGTCTCTGACTGCCATCAGGTAGGAGGAGAGCAGTATGTAGGTGTACTGATTAGCGGCTGACATTTTCTCCGGGTGAAAACGCCGCAGGTCCGAAAGCAGAGAATCGGCTTCTTCCGAGTCCCTGAGCGCCTGCCCGGCATGATATACGGGAAGAGTAAGAGCGGATTCATCGATACCGTATTCGGACGGTTCGGAAAGCGTATAGTGCAGATTAATAGGATTGGAACACAATTCCGACAGGAAGAAATTCCGGGCAAACTTCTCAAACCGGTCATCTTCGTGAAACCGGCTGTAAAGAAAAAGAGTCAATAAGATAAAAAGGAATAGTAATATAATCGCGCCCGCCCATTGTCCGGGAGAAAGCTTTTTTTTCAAAAAAAAACCCCGCTTCTGAAGACTTTGATTAAATATATGTCCGGAGGCGGGGCGGCATTCGTTTCATATCAGATGTTATTGAATCAGAAAACGATCTGATCTCTTCCGTTTTCTTTTCCCATATATAATTTTTCATCGGCTTCCTTCAGGACGGTGTCGATGTCGGAACTGAAATCGTATTCGGCCAGTCCGAAGGTCATCGTAATGGAGAAGGTCGTTTCTTTGGCTTTGAATTCCAGCGCCTTGATGCTGCTCCTGAGGGTTTCCAGACAGGCAAATGCTTCGTCGCCGTTGTAACCGGAGAAAACGAGCAGGAATTCCTCTCCTCCCCATCTGGCTACCAGAATGTTTTTGTCCAGAGTTATCGTCATGATGTCGGCCAGGTTCTGCAGAACGATGTCGCCCACATCGTGTCCGTAATTATCGTTGACTTTTTTGAAGAAATCGATATCACAGATACAGATACTGGTAAAGCTCGTATTGGAAGGCGTTAAAAGCTTTTCCAGATACTGCATTGCTTTCCGGCGGTTATACAAACCGGTCAGGGCATCCGTATTGGCCTGATCCTGCAGCTGATTGTTATAATCGATCAGCTTTCCTTCCAGTGCCTGTGAATCCTTGCTGAACACATAGGCAACGATGGAGATGCACCAGAAGATGGTGATTGTATTAATAATCTGCAGGTAATTATTCATTGGCGTGGAAAGCACGACTATCGGTTCTTTGCTGGCGCACAGATAGAACAGGTAAATGCGGAAGCAGCAGAGCACGGCGGCAAAAAAGGCTTTAAAAGTATATTGCGAATAACCGGAGAAGAAACATAGAACAAGCAGCACGAGAATAAAGTGCTGCACGCCGACGTTCCAGCCAAAGTAAATGATGTTTACAACGATCCAGGCGGCCATGCACAGATCCAGCGTATATACTACGGTGGTCGTTCGAAAACGGTAGGACATGAAAAAAAGACCCAGAAATACCAGAAAAGAAATCAGTAAAATTCCAATTCCGATGTTGTTTTGAATACTGATGTAGATTATACTGTTGGTGATAATGTAAAACAGCATGGAAAGGACCAGAATCCGGATCACGACGATAAGCTTGGGTGATTCATTCTGATCGCTTGTATCTTTATTGATATAATCCAATGCTTTACGAAGCAGGGAAGAATTCATTTCGCAGTGTGCCTTTCCTGTTATAATGCCATAATAGTCAAAAATCGATTGATTTAATAGTACACCGATTTACCCAAAAGCGCAATACGGAAAGGTCAAATTACGGGGTAAGAAAATGAATAAATACGCTTTAAAAAATAAATTGAGGTTTATGATAGCGGGAACGGTGATTCCCTTCGTCTGCATCTCGGTTTATCTGATTTTTTCTCTCCGCAATTACAGCCATGCTTATGATGAGATCGTCAGCAATATGACGATTGCGAACAGCTATAACCTGAACTTTAAGGAGGAGATGGATGAGAGCCTTTATAAGCTTGTGGTAGGAGCCGTAACCTTTGAGAACATTAATGAAGATAAGCAGCTGGTGAGCCCGTATGCGGTGATCGGAGAACTGAGAGAAGATTTCGGCGTATTGATGCGGATTACGACGGATAAGGAAAGCAAGTCGTGGCTGCAGAGGCTCCTGAGGAATATCGATACACTGGAAGACCGGGTGGACGATATCAAGATCAATCTGCAGAAGGGCGGCCATTATGATGAAAATATAGAAATGCTGGACAATAATATTTATATTCTGACCGAATTGATTCAGGATGATATTCAGCATTATATTTATTATCAGACGCAGAGCATTGAGAATCTGAAGATGCAGCTGAATAATCAGGTCGAGAAGTTTATCGTTTTACTCACCGTGCTGTTAGTGTGTCTGATCGTATTTGTTCTGATTTTTTCTTCCGTGACTTCGAACAGTATCACGAAGCCGGTCCGGGAGCTGTGCGGCGTTACAAGGCGGATATCGGAAGGGGATTTTTCCGTCAGGGCCCAGGTGAAGACGAGGGATGAGGTATCTCAGCTTGCCGACAGCGTCAATGAAATGTCCGAGCATCTGGAGGTGATGGTCAGCCAGATCAAGGAAGATGAGCGGAAAATGCGCTATGCGGAGCTGAGACTGCTGCAGGAGCAAATTAATCCGCACTTTCTGTACAATACGCTGGATACGATTATCTGGTTGATCGAAGGGAATTTAACCGGACAGGCCGTGGACATGGTCGTATCGCTTTCTGATTTTTTCCGTCTGGTACTGAGTCATGGAAGAGAGTTTATTTCGATCCGGGAGGAAGAACAGCATATCCGCAGCTATCTGGAGATCCAGCAGGTGCGCTATCATGATATACTGGATTATGAGATTAAAATCGCCCCGGAACTTTATCCTTACAGGATTCTGAAGCTGACCCTGCAGCCGCTTGTGGAAAATGCGTTATACCATGGAATCAAATATAAACGGGCTATGGGGAAGATTACCATCAGCGGTTTTCTGCGGCAGGACGGGGATGGAAGCAGGATCTGTCTGAGCGTGGAGGATAACGGTGTGGGAATGGAAGCGGAAGAGCTGGAACGTCTGAGAAGGGAGATCGTCCGGCCATGCAAGGAAACGGAGTCGGGATTCGGTCTGGCCAATGTGAATGAAAGAATTCGGATGAATTTCGGGATGGAATACGGATTGACGATCACATCGGGGAAAGGCGAGGGATGCGCCGTGCAGGTCGTGATTCCGGCCCAGCCCATGGAAGAGACTTCGGAGGAAGAGCGTTGAGAGAAAGGTATGTGAACCATATGAAGAAGAAAGATTCCGGCAGGAAGTATTCCGGACTGCTTTCCTGTCTCATGATACTGTTTTTGGCCGCTGCGGTATTTGCCGGGTGCGGCTCATTTCAGGGGGTTGTTCCGGAAAGCGGCGTTTCGGACGGGATGCCGGACGAGGAAAACAGCCTGATTGTAGTCGGGTTTTCGCAGCTTGGAAGCGAATCGGTCTGGCGGACTGCCAATTCGGAGTCCATTCAGGGCGCTCTGACGAGAGAGAACGGTTTTTTTCTGGAATTTAACAATGCCAGACAGAAACAGGAGAATCAGATTAAAGCGATCCGGGGTTTTATTTCCCAGCGGGTAGATTATATCATGTTCTCGCCGGTGACGGAGAGCGGGTGGGATACGGTGCTGCGGGAGGCGCGCGATGCGGGAATTCCGGTCATTCTGGTGGACAGAAAAGCTTCGCTTGAGGATGACTCGCTCTATACGGCATGGGTCGGCTCCGATATGATCAGCGAGGGAGAAAAGGCCGGCGTCTGGCTGGAAGAGTATCTGATCAAAGAAGGCAGGGAAGAGGAAGAGATCAATATTGTCGTATTGCAGGGAACGGTCGGTTCTTCCGCCCAGCTGGAACGCACGAAGGGGTTTCATAATATTTCGAAGGAGCATTCGAACTGGCATATATTAAAACAGGAACCCGCAGATTTTACGACGGCCAAGGGAAAAGAAGTCATGGAAATGTTTCTTCACAATTATAAGGATATCGACGTCGTGATCTCCCAGAATGACGATATGACATTCGGAGCTCTTCAGGCGATGGAAGAAGAAGGCATTACGACGGGAGTGGACGGGGATGTGATCCTGATCTCCTTCGATGCGGTGCACGAAGCGCTGGAGCTTGTATCGCAGGGGGTTATCAATGTGGACATCGAATGCAATCCGGAACAGGGAGAATATATTCTGGAAATTATCAGAAAACTGGAAAATAATGAAAGTGTGGACAAAGAAAATGTCGTAGAGGAGAAGGTATTTACACAGGAGAATGTGGACAGATATCTGGATACGAGGACTTATTAGGGGTAAAGGACGGCGGGACTGAGAAAGGACGGTTTTGAGTATGACATTAAAAGTTTTTCTGGTAGAAGATGAGAGCGTTGTCAGAGAAGGGCTCAGAGATAACATTCCCTGGCAGCAGTTCGGATATCAGTTTGTCGGAGAAGCGGGTGACGGAGAGATGGCGCTGCCGCTGATCCGGAAGACAAAACCGGATGTGTTGATTACGGATATTAAGATGCCGTTTATGGACGGCCTGACATTAAGTCACATTGCAGGGCAGGAATTCCCGGAGATGAAAATCATTATTATCAGCGGATATGATGATTTCGAGTATGCGAGGCAGGCGATCCGGGTGGGCGTGGAGCAGTATCTGCTCAAGCCGATTACGAGACGGACGCTGCAGAAAGTTCTGACGGAAGTAAAGGAAAAAATTGAGTCCGAGCAGGAACAGAAGAGCTATCTGAACAAATATCAGGATGATATGCACGAATACGAGCAGTTTTTTCTTCGAACTTTTTTTGAGAAGGTGTTTGCGGAGCAGATTTCCGTGCAGGAGATTTATGAAGAAGCCCAGAAGCATTCTCTTGACATCAATGCGCCCTGTTATAACCTGATTTTCATCGATGTGCAGGAAAAGGAGGATAAGCGGAAGGCCGGCGAGGTGTGCCAGAAATGCTATGAGGAGCTGATGCGGTTTATCATGCGCTTTTCCAGTTATTACCTCGTTTTCCGGTGGAACGTCAATACCTATGGCATCATGATCAAGGGGGAAGAGGAAAATATTGTGGAGCGGACAGGCAAATGTCTGGAAGGAATCGAACAAATCTGTGCGCAGTATGAGGAAGAAATTGAATGGTATGCCGCCGCCGGCAGCCCGATTGAACGTTTCAGCCAGCTTTCGGAATGTTATCAGAAGCTGAACCATATTTTCAACTACCGGTTTTTTGAGCCGTCCAAGCACATCCTGTCGGAACGTCTGACGGAAGGGCGTTGTGACGGCCACAGAAAAGGGGCGGTGGAAGATATTGATATGAACAAAACAAGCCCTGAGCTGATCAGGAGCTTTCTCGCCAAGGGACAGCGGGATGAGGTGGCGGAATTTGTCGGCAATTTCCTGAGCGGCATGGATGAAGCGCTGAAATCCAGAATATTCTGGGATTATACGCTGCTGAATGTCAGATTTGCGGCGTTGTCTTTCGTAACAGGGCTGGGAGCGGCGCGGGAGGATTTTCTGCGGAGTGTGGATATGGAGCGCATTCAGAAGATGGACATCAGTCTTGAGAATATGCGGGACTATATTGAAGAAACGCTGATGCAGGCGCTGGAGTTCCGCGACCGGAAGAACGAAAGCCAGGGGAGAAAAACGTTAAACAAATCTCTGGAATACATTGAAGAAAATTATATGCGGGAAAGTCTGTCCCTGAATGAGATTGCGGCGGCGCTGGAAGTGAGTCCCAACTATTTCAGCGCCATGTTCAGTCAGGAAATGCAGATGACTTTTGTGGAATATGTAACACAGAAACGTATGGAAAAGGCCAAAAGTCTGCTGCGGGAAACGGAAATGCGCGCAAACGAGATCGCGCTTACGGTTGGCTATAAAAATCCCCATTATTTCAGTTTCGTTTTCAAAAAGACACAGGGTTTGACGCCGAGAGAGTACCGTACCCTGGAAGAAGGGGACAAAGCGGAAGCCTGAAGCATCAGCCCGTCCAGGGAGAAACGGAATTTCTTTCGACAAGCTTCCAGGGAATCTGCATGGATACGGCATTGTGTCCCTGCATTTTCTTCATCAGGAGGGAGACTGCGGCCGCGGCCGCTTCATGCGGCTCGTGGGAAAGCGAGGTCAGCGCGGGTGTGGACAGTTCGCTTAAATAGCTGTTGTCGAAGCTGATGATGCTGATATCTTCCGGTACATGGAAGCCGGCATAGGACAGCTCTTTGATCAGCCAGTATGCAATTTCATCGTTGTGGCAGATAACGGCGGAGCAGGATTTCAGATTTCTCTGGATAAAATCGGACAGAAATCTGGTATCCTGTTTTTTTTCGAGAAGTACGAGCTGCTCCGTCGTAAACCACGAGACGGTATCCTCGTCGATCGGAAGGCCGGCTTCCAGCATGGCGCGCGTACAGCCGAGATGCCGTTCCTGTCCCTGAATCGTATCTAACTGAAAAATGCCCGCAATCTGTCTGTGCCGCCGCTCCATTAAGAACTGGCCGAGCGCGAAGCCGCCGGCATAATTGTCGTCCTTGACATAGGAGCAGGGCGGAAGGTTAGAATAATATCCGTGAAAAAATACGATATTCGTTCCCTGCGCGGACAGTTTTTCGTATAAATCGAAATTCGGCGTCGGAAGGCCGGAGCGGGAAGGTTCCGCAATCAGTCCTCTGGGCGGCATTTCGGTAAGCGACTGCAAAATGGTGCGTTCCACATCCGTACGGTTATGGGTAATAAAAACGGAAACGGAATAGCCTTCTCTGGAAAGAAAGGTTTCCAGATCACCGAGGAGGGCCGGAAAAATGTATTCCGTATCGGTGGAAAGCAGGATCGCTACATGATTTCCGGATTCATCCGGCAAAAGACCGGTCACATAGGAGCCGCTTCCCTGCTTTTTGGCAATCAGCCCTTCCTGCGAAAGAAGCGCGAGCGCCTGACGCACGGTCTGACGGCTGACTCCGAACCGGCTGCAAAGAGATTTCTCCGTAGGGAGCCTGTAAGTGCCCTGTTTGATGTAGTTTTCCAGTTCTTTCCGCAGAATTCCGGCGAGCTGCCTGTATTTTACTTCCATTTTCGTCCTTCAACTTTTTCTGATTATCGGTTTCTCTTATAAAAATATCATAATTTTTCTTTAATATTAAGAGGTTTCATAAAAAAATGATATAAAAAATTCAGGATGACTGTACCGTCCGAACGTAAAAAAACAGCCTTTCAATGGGATGGTGTGAGAAATGACTATGAAAAACCGTTATGCTTTTATTCAAAAAGCCGGAGGAAAAGAAAAAATCGAACCAAAATGCCATAAAAAACATAAAAAAATGAATCTTTTTAAAATTTGTATTTAAATAACATGTTTTTCGACAAAATTTGTATTATAAAAAGCGTTCAAATTCGTGAATACAACGAAAATGCCTTGAAATGCGTTTGCAATTCTGTTAGAGTTTAGTCAGTAAGAACGGCACAGGCATGTAAGAAGCGTGTTCTGTACGGAATCGTTCTTACGGAAAACATAAGGAGGATATGAAAATGAAAAAGAAATTAGTCAGCATGGTACTTAGCCTTGCAATGGTAGCAGCAGTTGTTACCGGATGTGGAAATGACGGCGGCAGCGCTCCGGCATCCACAGACACAGCAGCAACAACAGACACAGCGGCATCTACTACGGATACAACGGATGCGGCAACAACGGACACAGCGGCAGATACTAACACCGAAGCGGCAGCGGATACGACAACGGATGCAGCAGCAGATACAGCAGCTTCCGGCGAGCTGATCAAAGTCGGTATCATCAACAATGACCCGAACGAGTCCGGATATCGTACGGCAAATGATAAGGATCTGAAAGCAACCTTTACGGAAGAGAACGGTTATGACGCTTCTTTCGCTTACAGTAACGAGAATGATGAGCAGATTGCGGCAGCACAGAAGTTCATTCAGGATGGTGTTGATTATCTTCTTCTTTCCGCAGCCGGTACGGCAGGCTGGGATTCTACATTGCAGGATGCACAGGATGCAGGCGTAAGAGTTATCCTGTTCGACCGTGTAATCGATGCGGATGAGAGTCTTTATGAAGGTTCTATCGTATCCGATATGGACAAAGAAGGACAGACAGCGGTTGACTGGTTAAAGAGCCAGAATCTTGAGGAGTACAATATCATTCATCTTCAGGGTGTAATGGGTTCCGCAGCACAGGTTGGACGTTCCGGAGCTCTTACGACTACGGCGGAAGCAGAAGGATGGACCATTGTTACCCAGCAGACGGCAGACTGGAATGCAGAGACAGCACAGCAGATTGTTCAGTCCGTAATTGATTCCGGTAAATCTTTCAATGTAATCTATGCGGAGAACGATGATATGGCAAGAGGTGCGGTAGCAGCGCTTGACGGTGCAAACATCTCTCATGGTGTTGACGGCGATGTAGTTATCATGGGCTTTGACTGCAATCAGTGGGCTCTTCAGGAACTGCTTGACGGTAACTGGAATTACGATGGTCAGTGTAATCCGTTCCAGTCTTCTTATATCAGCGATATCATCAAGACATTAGAGAGCGGCGGCACACTTTCCGAGAAGACAATCATCATGGATGAGAAGGGCTTCGATGCTACAACGATCACAGCAGACGATGTTGCAAATTACGGTATTTAAGTTGTCATTTGAGCTGATATAGCTTATAATAATGATGATAGGCGCGGCGCAGCGTGGAATTTACAGGCCTGCACCGCGCTTTTTGTTCCAATAAAAATTACAGGAGGTGGACTTAGTGGGGAACGAAAGCGCTTTATTGGAAATGAGGAATATTCATAAGAGCTTTCCTGGTGTACGCGCTTTACAGGGGGTTGACTTTACGTTGCGCGCAGGAGAAATTCATGCGCTGATGGGCGAGAATGGAGCCGGAAAATCGACGCTGATTAAGGTCCTGACCGGAGTTTCCGGTTATGTGAAGGATGAGGGGACGATTTCGCTGGAAGGAAAGGCCGCATCCATCCGCTCGCCGCAGGATGCACAGAAGGTAGGCATCAGTACGGTATATCAGGAGATTACGTTGTGTCCGAATCTTTCGGTTGCGGAAAATATGTACATAGGCAGGACGAAAAGTATCTATCAGAACTGGGCGAAGATGAATGCCGACACGGAGAAAATCTTACGGTCACTGGAGATTCCGGCGACGGCAACGCAGCAGCTTGAGAGCTGTTCGATTGCGGTTCAGCAGATGATCGCGATCGCCCGCGCGGTGGATATGGACTGTAAAGTGCTGATTCTCGATGAACCGACTTCTTCTCTGGATGAGCAGGAAGTGGCGAAGCTGTTTAAGCTGATGCGCGATCTGAAAAAGAGGGGAGTAGGCATTATTTTCGTTACGCATTTCCTGGATCAGGTATATGAGATCTGTGACAGGATTACGGTTATGCGCGACGGCAAACTGGTAGGTGAATATGAAATTAAGGATCTGCCGCGTGTGAAGCTCGTTTCCGCGATGCTTGGAAAAGAGCTGGATGACATGGCGGATATTCAGGGCGAACAGAAGGCTTATGAGAGAAAGAAGGATACGGCGCCCGTATTTGAAGCGGAAGGGCTTGTCAGCGATGCCGGAATCAAACCGTTTAATTTCCATATTGATAAGGGAGAGGTAAACGGATTTACCGGATTGCTCGGTTCCGGCAGGAGTGAGAGCGTTCGTGCCATCTTCGGTGCGGACAGAGTGCTTGGCGGCAAGGTGAAGAAGGATGGAAAGGAAATCAAAATTTCCAAACCGATCGATGCGATGCGCAATGGAATCGCATATCTTCCGGAAGACCGTAAAATCGACGGTATCGTGGGTGATTTGTCCGTACGCGATAATCTGATTCTTGCGCAGCAGGTACTGAAGGGCTTCTTTAAACCGTTCTCAAAAGCCGAAGCCAATAAATTTGCAGACGAATATATTAAGCTTCTGAGCATTAAAACTGCTTCCGCTGATACACCGATCAAATCCCTTTCCGGCGGTAATCAGCAGAAGGTTATTCTGGCCCGCTGGCTTTTGACCCATCCGGATTATCTGATTCTGGATGAGCCGACGCGTGGTATCGATGTCGGAACAAAGGTGGATATCCAGAAGCTGGTATTAAAGCTGGCATCGGAAGGCATGAGCGTTACCTTTATTTCTTCCGAAATGGATGAAATGCTGCGTACCTGCTCCAGACTGATTGTCATGAGAGACCGTAAGGTCGTAGGTGAGCTTTCCGGTGATGAGCTGAACCAGACAACGATTATGAATACGATTGCCGGAGGTGACAGATAGATGGGAACAAAAGAATTGAAAAAACCAGTTGGTGGAAATAATTTCACAAAAATATTCAGGAATCAGATTTTTATTCCGCTGGCAGCGCTGCTTTTGCTTGCCTTATTTAATCTGATTGCAGATCCGGGCTTCTTTAAGATTACGTTGGGCTATAACAACCTGGGAAATCCGGTTCTGTCAGGCTTTTTGGTTACGATTCTGGACTCCGGCTCTGAGGTTGCAATTCTGGCAATTGGCATGACGCTTGTGACTGCGGCTACCGGCGGACAGGATATCAGTGTCGGCGCGGCTGTGGCAATTGCGGGAAGCGTCCTGCTGCGTGTGCTCTGTGGTCGGGATACACGTCCGGAAACACTGCAGGCTCCGATTATTGTTGCTTTTCTCGTATGCTGCGTTGTGGCAATGCTGTTTGGTGCGTTTAACGGAGTGCTGGTGGCTTATTTCAAGATACAGCCAATGGTAGCGACGCTGATTCTCTATACGGCGGGCCGTTCCATTGCGGCATGGATCAATAACAATGAACTGCCAATCGTCAGTGAGCCCTCTTTTGGTTACTTCGGCGGTTTTATACCGGGTATTCCGATTCCGACACCGTTTTTTATCGCAATTATCTGTATGATTGTAATCGGTCTTGTATTAAAGTTTACGAATCTCAGATTGTATACACAGGCAGTCGGTATTAATGAAAACTCTTCCAGACTGAACGGACTGAATCCGAAGGTCATCAAAGTGCTTTCTTTCGTAATTCTCGGTCTGTGCGTTGCAGTTGTGGGACTGATCAAAACAAGCCGTGTTTCTTCCATCAATTATTCGGTTATCGCGAAGGATATTGAAATGGATGCCATTCTTGCAGTTGCGCTGGGTGGCAATGCGCTTGGCGGCGGTAAGTTTAACATGACGGCGTCTGTTATTGGCGCTTATGTCATTCAGTTCCTGACGCAGACATTGTTTAAATTTAATGTGAAATCCACGGCGCTTCCGGCTTATAAGGCGGTTGTTGTTATCGTTCTGGTCGTTATCAGCGCACCGGTGGTAAGAGAGTGGTTCTCTGCTACCATGAAGAAATTACAGACGAAGGAGGCTGCTTAGTATGTCATCAGAAAAAAAGACATCCGCATCCGGCGGATTGGGAAATAAATTTAAGAATATGACCGATACAAATCTGCTTCTTGTGATTACGATTGTTGTATTCCTGTTAATGTATGTCGGTGCAGTCGTATTTCTGGGAGCAGGCTTCCGGAAACCGCAGACCTTCTTCAATATGTTGAATGCACAGGCGGCTTTGATTATTTTGTCCTGTGGCATGAGCCTTGTTATGATTACAAAGGGAATCGATATTTCCCTCGGTGGCGTTACGGCGCTCGTTTGTATGTGCTGTGCGGTGTATCTGGATTTTCACAACGGGAATGTGTTTATGGCCATTGTAATCGCGCTCGCAATCGGGCTGGCTTTTGGTCTTGTACAGGGATTCCTGATTGCGTATCTGGAGATTCAGCCTTTTATCGTTACATTGGCCGGTATGTTCTTCGCCCGCGGTATGACAACGATTGTCAATACCGACCCGTTCAATGTGGCGAATGAATCGTTTGTTGCTTTAAAGAATACGCGTATTGTCGTGCCTGGCATGGGTTCTGTCAACAAGCTTGGCAATTATGTAAATGCCTATATTGAAATCGGCGTTGTTGTTGCGCTGGTGGTTGTCGCAGTCCTTTTTATCATGCTCAAATGGACGAAGCTTGGTCGTCAGTTCTATGCGGTCGGCGGAAACGCGCAGAGTGCGATGATGTTAGGTATTAATGTAAAGAGAACGAAGTTTCTTGCGCATCTGCTGTGCGGACTGCTGGCGGGAATCGGCGGTTTCGTCTGGTTTATGCACGTTGGCTCCGGTTCACCGTCTCACGCGATGGGGGCGGAGATGAATGCAATCGCATCTTCTATTATCGGCGGTACGATGCTGACGGGTGGTGTCGGAAATATTTTCGGTACGTTTGTCGGTGTGCTGTCACTCAGCACGATTCAGAATATCGTTTCGTCAGCCGGCCTGGATGATGCCTGGTGGACGGGAATTACGATTGCGGCCATGTTATGCCTGTTCCTGATTGTTCAGAGTGTTGTTATGGCGCGTAAAAAGAAATAGCGAAAGATTATTATAACTAAGAAAGCGGGCTGCCATGCCGGTAATAAATGATTGCCGATTTGGCAGCCTTTTATAAAGGATGAAGGGAAGTTCCCACAGGGGCTTCGTTGCAGACTTAATAGTTGTGGAAAGGAATGCTGTGCCGCGGAAGCGGCGGAAAGAGAGGATTTATGCAGACAAAAAATTATCAGTTCTGGTTCTGTACGGGTTCACAGGATCTGTACGGAGATGAATGCCTGAGAAAAGTAGCAGAGCATTCGGCAAAAATTGTAGAGGGATTAAACGCATCCGGAAGACTGCCTTTTGAAGTGGTGTTAAAACCGACGCTGATCAGCCAGGCATCGATCAGAAAGACCTTTAATGATGCGAATAACGATGAAACGTGCGCGGGCGTTATAACATGGATGCACACTTTTTCACCGGCGAAAATGTGGATACTCGGTCTGAAGGAATTTAAAAAGCCGCTCTGTCATCTGCATACACAGTTCAATGAAGAGCTGCCCTATGATACAATAGATATGGATTTCATGAATGAAAATCAGTCGGCGCATGGGGACCGGGAATACGGTCACATCGTAAGCCGCATGGGAATTGAGAGAAAGATCATCGTCGGACACTGGGCTGCCGAAAGGGTGCAGGAGCAGATTGCGGGCTGGATGCGGACTGCGCTCGGCGTAATCGAGTCTTCTCATGTCAGGGTATGCCGTTTCGGCGATAATATGAACAACGTGGCCGTAACGGAAGGCGATAAAGTAGAAGCGCAGATCAAATTCGGCTGGGAGATCGATCATTATTGTGTCAATAATCTGGTGGATTATGTAAATGCCGTACCGCAGGGCGATGTGGATGCGCTTGTGGAAGAATATTACGGCAAATATCGGATTATCGATGAGGGAAGAGATCCGGCCGAGTTCAGAAGACATGTGGCAGTGCAGGCCAGACAGGAGATCGGCATCGAAAAATTCCTGACGGAGAACGACTATCACGCGGTGGTCACACATTTCGGCATGCTGGGAGGACTGCAGCAGCTGCCCGGCCTCTCTATCCAGAGGCTGATGGAGAAAGGTTACGGCTTCGGCGCGGAGGGCGACTGGAAAGTAGCGGCCATGGTACGTCTGATGAAGCTGATGACAGCGGATATCAAAGATGCAAAAGGAACTTCCATGATGGAGGATTATACTTATAATCTGGTTCCGGGCAAAGAGGGAATTCTGCAGGCGCATATGCTGGAGGTATGTCCTTCCGTTGCGGACGGAGAGATCGGTATTAAGGTATGCCCTCTTTCCATGGGCAACAGGGAAGATCCCGCGCGCCTTGTATTCACATCCAAAACGGGTCCGGCGGTGGCCTGCTCGTTAGTCGATCTGGGAACGAGATTCCGCCTGCTGATCAATGCGGTAGACTGCAAAAAGGTGGAGAAGCCAATGCCGAAGCTTCCGGTTGGTACGGCATTCTGGACACCGCAGCCGAATCTGGAGATCGGGGCGACAGCATGGATTCTTGCCGGCGGCGCACATCATACGGCATTCTCCTACGATCTGACGGTGGAGCAGATGGAAGACTGGGCGGCCGCGATGGGAATCGAAAGCGTTGTGATCGACAAGAATACCAATATTCGTGATTTTAAAAAGGAATTGCGCTGGAACGAGGCGGCATTTTGAAGAATGAATGATGAAATATGAGAAAGCGGGACAGAAACAGACAGTAAAAAGAAGGAGGATGTTAAGATGGGGTTTACAACGGAAGAAGTAAAAAAGCAGATTGAAGACGGCCGTACCGTGCTCGGCATTGAGTTTGGATCGACCAGAATCAAAGCGGTTCTTGTGGCGGAGGATAATGCACCGGTGGCAACCGGTGCCCATGATTGGGAAAACAGGCTGGAGAATGGTATCTGGACCTATAGCCTGGAGGATGTCTGGAACGGGCTGCAGGATTGCTACAGAGACCTTGCGGCAGATGTAAAGAAGCAGTACGGTGTGGAACTGCAGAAGATCGGTGCGCTCGGTTTCAGCGCGATGATGCATGGCTATATGGCATTCGATGAAAAAGGGGAGCTTCTCGTGCCCTTCCGTACCTGGAGAAATACGATAACGGGACAGGCATCCGAAAAACTGACGGAAGCGTTTCACTATCATATTCCGCAAAGATGGAGCATCGCGCATCTGTATCAGGCAGTTCTGAACGGGGAAGAGCATGTTCCTTCGGTTCGTTTCTTTACCACACTGGCCGGCTATGTACACTGGAAGCTGTCGGGAGAGAAAGTTGTCGGTGTCGGAGAAGCATCCGGCATGTTTCCGATCGATATCGAGACAGGCGATTTTAATGATAAAATGATCGCGCAGTTTGACGAACTCGTTGCCGACAAAAATTATTCATGGAAGCTGCGGGAGATTATGCCGAAGGTTCTGACGGCGGGAGAAGCGGCCGGAACACTGACGGCGGAGGGCGCAGCTTTGTTAGACCCGACAGGAAAATTACAGGCCGGCATTCCGCTCTGTCCGCCGGAGGGCGATGCGGGAACAGGCATGGCGGCTACCAATTCCGTAGCGCAGAGAACGGGAAATGTATCCGCGGGAACGAGCGTATTTGCGATGATCGTTCTGGAGAAAGAACTGCAGAAGGTATATGATGCCATCGATCTTGTGACAACGCCGGACGGCAGTCTCGTGGCGATGGTACACTGCAATAACTGCACCTCGGATTTGAATGCATGGGTTGGCATCTTCAAAGAATTTGCGGAGAGCATGGGCATGAAGGTGGATATGAATGAGCTCTATGGCACGCTGTACCGGAAAGCGCTGGAAGGCGACGCGGACTGCGGCGGACTGCTGGCATATAATTATTTTTCCGGAGAGCATATTACGGGGTTCGAAGAGGGCAGACCGTTATTCGTCCGCACACCGTCCGATAACTTTAATCTGGCGAATTTCATGAGAGTGCATCTTTTTACCGCGCTCGGCGCGCTGAAAACCGGACTGGATATTCTGCTGAAGGAAGAAGGCGTTCAGGTGGACGAGATGCTTGGCCATGGCGGGCTGTTCAAGACCAAAGGAGTCGGTCAGCGCATTATGGCGGCGGCGATCAACGCGGATGTCAGCGTCATGGAAACGGCCGGAGAAGGCGGCGCATGGGGCATGGCGCTGTTAGCGTCCTATATGCTGCATAAGGAAGAAGGCGAGACGCTGCCTGCTTTCCTTGAGAAAAAAGTATTCGCGGGTCAGGAAGGCACGAAGGAAGCGCCCGGCAAAGAGGATGTCGAGGGCTTCGACAGATTCATGGAGCGTTATGCAAAGGGCCTTGCAATCGAGCGCGCCGCGGTAGAAAATTTATAAAAAAGAAAGGAATCCGGGACAATGTTAGAAGAGTTAAAAAAACGCGTATATGAAGCGAATATGCTTCTGCCAAAGTATGGACTTGTTACTTTTACATGGGGAAATGTCAGCGAAATCGACGAAGAATCCGGCATTTTTGCGATCAAGCCCTCAGGCGTGGACTATGATAAGCTGACCCCCGAAGATATGGTGCTGATGGATTTAAACGGTAATAAAGTGGAGGGGCGGTACAATCCCTCTTCCGATACGCCGACGCATCTGGAGCTGTATAAAGCGTATCCGCAGATCGGCGGCATCGTACATACGCACTCTTCCTATGCTACGAGCTGGGCACAGGCGGGAAGAAGTATTCCCTGCTATGGCACGACCCATGCGGACTATATTTATGGCGAAGTGCCCTGTCTGCGGTGTCTGACGGAAGAAGAGATTGCGGAGGCTTATGAGCAGAATACCGGACTTCTGATTGTGAGTGAATTCCAGCGGATGGGAAAAGACGTCATGGCGGTTCCGGCGGTACTGTGCAAGAATCACGGCCCTTTTGCCTGGGGGAAAAATGCCAATGATGCGGTCCATAATGCCGTTGTGCTGGAAGAGGTGGCCAAAATGGCATACAGGGCGGAAACGATCAATGCACGCATTCAGCCTGCGCCGCAGGAGCTGCAGGATAAGCATTATTACAGAAAGCATGGCGCAAATGCCTATTACGGCCAGGGGAACTGATTTCTGCGAAGAATCCCCGGTTACCCGGACGTTGAAAAAGCAATTTTTGAGTAGTGACAAGGGGCATGTTGTGGTATGATAAATGAAATGAGTATCCTCTGAGCAGTGCCCGGAGGATACCGGTAACATCTTAAAATAAAAGTATGGAGGTTGACAATGAACAAGTTAGAGTTACAGAAAACAGCTAATGAAGTTCGTAAAGGTATTGTCACAGCAGTACATGGCGCGAAGGCCGGCCATCCCGGCGGTTCTCTGTCTGCTGCGGATATTTTTACTTATCTGTATTTCGAGGAAATGAATATTGACCCGAAAAATCCGAAGATGGAAGGAAGAGACCGTTTCGTTCTGTCGAAGGGACATACGGCTCCGGGCTTATATTCCGTACTCGCGAACCGCGGCTATTTTCCGGTAGAGGATCTGCCGACGCTGCGTCATCTCGGTTCTTATTTACAGGGACATCCCTGCATGCAGGAGACACCGGGCGTTGATATGTCATCGGGTTCTCTCGGACAGGGTATTTCCGCGGCAGTCGGTATGGCGCTTGCGGGAAAGATGGACAATAAAGATTACAGAGTTTATACGCTGCTTGGGGATGGTGAGATTCAGGAAGGACAGGTCTGGGAGGCATCTATGTTTGCCGGACACAGAAAACTGGATAATCTGGTAGTCATTGTGGATAATAACGGGTTACAGATCGACGGTAAGATCGATGATGTATGTTCCCCTTATCCGATCGATCGGAAATTCGAGGCATTCAACTTCCATGTAATTAATATTGACGGCAATGATTTTGATCAGATCGATGCGGCATTTAAAGAGGCAAGAAATACCAAAGGCATGCCGACGGCAATTATCTGCAAGACGCTGAAAGGAAAAGGCGTATCCTTTATGGAAGGCAATGTGGGCTGGCATGGAAAAGCGCCAAACGATGAAGAGTATGCGGTTGCAATGGCAGATTTGGAGAAAGTAGGTGAAGCATTATGTCAGAAGTAAAGAAAATAGCAACAAGAGAAAGCTATGGCAATGCGCTGGTAGAATGCGGGGCGGATTTCCCGAATCTGGTCGTATTGGATGCGGATCTTGCGGGTGCGACCAAGACCGGCGTTTTCAAGAAAGCATATCCTGACCGTCATATCGACTGCGGTATTGCCGAATGTAATATGACAGGCATTGCGGCGGGTCTTGCAACCTGCGGGAAAGTGCCTTTT
>CALDLG010000038.1 GCA_937910785.1 uncultured Lachnospiraceae bacterium
GATCACGCCGGAACATGCTTCCAGAGCCTATGGTCTTTATGTAAAAAAGGAAGACGGAACCCTCGACAATCTGGCGACGCCGATCTGGCACTGGGGCAAGTTCTACGAACGAATCATTAAAAACATTTGCAGCGGAAGCGGCGAAGAGAGCTCCCAGAAGGGAAAAACAGCTGTCAATTACTGGTGGGGGATGTCTGCTGAGGTCATCGATGTCATCTGTTCCAAAACAATGCCGCATGGTACCTACCGTTTGATTGAATTTCTTAAAAATTCCATCCGGGCCGATGCCTTTCATCCTTTTGACGGACCGATTTATGCACAGGAAGGCATCCTCCAATGCAAGGAAAACGAAAGCCTTGGACCGGATGAGATCATTACAATGGA
Source organism: uncultured Lachnospiraceae bacterium (assembly GCA_937910785.1). GTDB lineage: Bacteria > Bacillota > Clostridia > Lachnospirales > Lachnospiraceae > UBA3282. The sequence goes on from CALDLG010000038.1 coordinate 385, forward strand.
CTGGCTTGCGGAAAATGTAGTGGGAAGAATTCCCGAACTGGAAGAACTGACGGAGGAAGCTCAGGCGCTCGTGCGGCTTCAGGGCATTAAAGTAGATGAAAACACAGAAAAATAATATGACAACGGCAAACGGCACCCTGCACATCCTGGTCCTTGCGGATCATAAATCGAAATTTTTGTACGATTATTATGATCCGGAACGGGTAAAGGATATCGATCTCATCATTTCCTGCGGAGATCTTCCGCCGGAATATCTGACTTTTTTCGTGACGCTGTGCAACGTGCCTCTGCTGTATGTCAGGGGAAACCACGACAACAAATACGACAACAGGCCGCCGGAAGGCTGTATCTGCATTGAAGATGACATCTATGTCCATCAGGGTATCCGTATTATGGGACTTGGAGGCTCCATGCAGTATATTCCCGGCGCCGGAGGCCAGTATACGGAACAACAGATGAAAAAGCGGGTAAAAAAAATGCGTTTCAAGCTATGGAAGCACAAGGGCTTCGATATTCTTGTCACGCACGCGCCCGCTTATCATGTCAATGATATGGAGGACCTCCCGCACCGGGGTTTTCCGTCTTTCGCACATTGATGGAAAAATATGAACCGAAATATTTCTTCCATGGGCATGTTCACGCCAACTACGGCAGAAACTTTAAAAGACAGGATACCTATGCCGAAACGACCGTAATCAATGCCTACGATTTCTATGTCGTAGAATATCCGTTGGAAGAAACCTCCTGAAAATCGTCCGGGCAGCGCTCCGGGCGGTTTTCATCGTTGCTTCCCCCATCAGATCCGATTCTCTCTGTCATAGCTCAGGAAGGAAAAGCTCCGGACAGCCTCTGCCTTCGAAAGCGCTTCTTCCAGCTCGTTCTCTCTTTTGGATTTAAATTCCAGCACAATTTCTACCGATGATTTATTCACGCTCTTGTTCTTAATACGGGAATAGGCGCTGTATTCCTCAACGGTTTTTAACGCCTCACCGGCCGCGTTCAGATCGTCACAGCGAATTACAAGCAGTCCCAGCCGGACAGGCGCTTCCAGCTTTTCCAGCAAAAAAAGGGCGCCGGTTATCACGATACACAGAATAAACGCCAGCACAAACAGATTGGCCCCGCATATAATTCCGAGACTGATTGACCAGAACAGAAAGAACAGATCGAGCGGACTCTTCACCGCCGTCCGGTACCTTACGATGGAAAGGGCGCCGACCATACCAAGAGAAATTACCAGATTGGACTGCATCGCGAGCACAATGCCCGACGTCACAAGCGCCATCAGCACCAGAGACCGGTTAAAGTCCTTGGAATAAAATTCATTTTTGACTGCCACACGATAAACCATGAAAATATAAATGCCCAGAATCAAAGTAATTCCCATCACCAGACAGATTCTCCTGACGGAAATATCACTCGAAAAGCTTTCCAGAACAGACGATTTGATAATATCCTTAAAATTCATACAACTCACGCATCCTTCCGTTATTCATAATCATATCCCTGCACAGGACATACTTGGAAAACGACAGCCGCTCCAGACTGCCAATATTTAACAATCTTGCCAGATAACCTGGAAAAATGCCACTGTATTTTACCTCCAGCAGATGCACATTCTCCGGCAGTAGTGGCAGAAATGCCACATCATCCTCAAAAAATGCCCCGACTCTGTCAGTCGTCCTGATATTTCTGTCAAACGTAATCCGGATATCGCCCATTTCACTGACAAAAGCGGTTCTTACATAGTCCACAATGATCTTAGGCCGCAACAGCTCCGTATTTTCCATCAGGCCAAATTCCCGTAAAACAGGATCTCTTCTGTCGGACAGCCAGTTCCCGCCCTGTATGCCGCCATCCGAATCACGGTCCAGAATCTTTTCCACAAATGAACTGTCCACCACGGTCGAAGCTTTTTTCTTTAGCTGCATAACAGTCGTTTTCTTTTCCAGCCTTATGAAATCCCGCCCGCCGTTATAAATCCGAATCCTGTATTTGTCTTTTCTTCCCAGCCCGTTCATGCCTTCCGTATACAGTCTGTCATCCTCCGTATCGAAATAAAGGCTTCGGATGGAATAGCCGCCTTCCAGATGATGCTTATCCGGCTGCAGAAACTCCCTCAGACGGTGTTCCATCACGAAAAGCCAGGATTCCGGGCAAAGATATTTTTCTTCATGACGCATCGTAATCTCTCTGGCCTGCTCCAAAGAATTTCTCATTCCGCTCCTCCGTTTCCTCCATGGCTTTCAATCCTGCTCTTCCCTCTCCCAGACGGGCTTTATATGACAGCTCAGGTCAAGCTCCAATAAGAGTTCGGACTGCTCTATGCGTTCTCCGTTCACTTCCCAGCCAAGAAAACGGTATCCATCCTTCGTATCCGCCTCCAGCAAAAGAGGATAGTCCGAATAATAGCTTCCGGAAAAATCTTCACCGCCGTCAATTGTCAGCGTATTCAGCCGGAACGCTCCTCCGTTTATTTCCGCATGCTCGATCTCTACATCCGTCAGTTCTCCCCGCAGGGAAAAGTCCGTTTTCAGATATGCGGTAATATAATCATACCGGTTCTCATAAAAATCCTTCAGGACTGATACCGCTTCCTCATAATCATCTTCCCCCGCGTCCGCATCCTGAAATCTTCTGTGGGAAGCGACTGCCGCTTCGCGATATTGTGCGGTCAGCTCATCTATTCTGTCATTTACCCTTTCCGTATCAAAATGGTAATTGGCCATATCCATAAAGGTAACTACAAACTGCTCTTTAAAACGCTCATTTTGAAGCAGCGCCGTGAAAAGGGGATCTCCCAGAATATTTCTCTGCCAGTTACCCTCTTTAAAAGAATCCGTAGCGGCATCGGTATGTCCTGGAATCATTCCGGCGGAATCATCCGTATCGAAGATAAAAAAGCGCCACCGGCCGTCCTCATACGGCCCGCTACCGGTTTCCCTGACACGCCACAGCCCGGTATTATTACCAACGGAATCGCAGTTTGCGACATATACCTCAAAACAGTAATAGTCGATATAACTTTGTATATCCATCTCCCGCAGAATCTGTTCGTAATATTCATCCTGCGACAGATCATGATTCACCGCAAAATCTACCATATCCAGATACAGGTCCTGCTCTCTCCAGTCCCCGACCCTGATCCAGTCGTTCTTATATATGATGATATTCTCTTCTTCCACGCCGTAATGGCTCGCGAAATAGCTTGTATCCATTCTTTCCTGCAGGTTATACAGCCCCCAGTATTCCCCGTTCAGAAAAACCTGACAGGGTTCAAATGCCTGCGTTCCCACGTTCCGGTCCGCCACAAGCGACTGATTCAGCACATCCCGGATATTGGTCGCATAAAGATCTCTTGAAGCGCCCGTACGCAGCATCAGAGAAGTTTCCTTCCGCCCGAACATTCCTTCACAGACATACTGCTTCCCGTCCGCCTCCGGCAGCGCAAGCATGTTAAAGCTCTTCTGATTGCAGGCGCTGCTCCACACACCGCCCCGCACTCTGAGACCGATCTGCTGTTCATGAATGAGATTTCCTTCCCGGTCAAAATACTTCATGGACGTCTCGCGCTGCCAGCCCTTTCCCCTCCGCGAATAATTCGCAGGCACGAAAAACATCCATTCCGCTTCCTTCTGCCGGAATTCTTCCGTCCGCTCTTTATTTATCTCCCACACGTTTCCTGTCGTGTAAATTCCTTTTTCGGCTCCAAACAGATTATCAGGATCGGTCGTAAGCGAAATCACCGCAATATCCTGGAACCCGTATTTCTCCTGATAACCGATAAAATATACCGCACTGTGCTCCGGACCTTTTCTGCCCTCCGCATCGATGGCCACAGCCCTGATAACATTCGCCTTCTCTACGGGCTGCGTCGGCACATAAACATCTTCTATCAGGGAAATATCCTCAATCCCCGCGTATCGGTTGGGCTGACCGCTGCTATCTTCAATCCGTATCGGACCGTCATATCTGAAGGAATCCGTCGTCGGATCGCTGCCATCCAGCGTATAATAAATCTCGCAGTCACCGTCCACACTCATTTCCAGCTGGAACGGCCCTTCATAAAAGCCGGAATCCACACTGAAAGCGACCGCCGCATCGAGCTGCTGCTCCGGCTCCTGCACTTTCTCTGCATTCGCGGTTCCGGGCGTTCCCTCCGCCACAATCCACTCGTCGATATGAACCGCCGTATCCGGCCGCCTGGAATAAGAAACATCCCGTTCAATGTCATTCGGAATCTTTACTTTATCGATTACCTGTTCTGACGCATTCGACAGGTAGACCGTCTCTCCTGCCTTCAGGGAAAACCGCAGGTAAAAAGCCAGATCCTCCTCTGCCCATTCGTTTAAGGGGCCTTCTCCGGACCAAAGTATCATATATTCGCCGCTTTCAAGAATGCTGTTTTCCGGGAACCGATACCGCATAAGATTTGATTTCTGATCCGACAGTCCGTATCCGCCAAGATCAATCGCATGGGAAGTCGGATTATACAATTCGATATAATCGTTGTATTCCCCCATTTTATCATAAACAATCGAATCATTATAGCAGCATACTTCATTGAGGATAACGTTCCCCCCCTCCAACCATCCGGAGCTTAAAAGAACCTCACCCAAAAGAAGCACTGCTGCAAGCAGAACGGTGACGACCGCCAGCCGTACTCTGAAATCCTGTATTAATCTTCTCATTCATCTGCCTCTGCATTATAAGCCTGTACAACTATCCGCCGCGCAGCATGGAAAAACAAATGCCTGCCGCGCAGCCACCTGTTTTTCTCCTTCGCTTATTATATCATAAAAAATTGCGGGTGCAAGGAAATACTTTCTTACTCTTTTTTTCGAAAAACTATATCCTTTTGTCGAAAAACGCGATAAAATAAAAGAAAAAAACAGGAGGGGAATCTATTGAAAACACTTTTGGTACCAATAATCTGTATTGCCGCACTATTGTTCCTGTTCATCCTTTTCATGGCGATCGGCTATGTGAAGGCCCCGCCGGATATGGCATTCATCATCTCCGGGTTCAAGAAGAAGTCCAAAATCGTCATCGGGAAGGCCAGCATCCGGATTCCGTTCTTTGAACGGCTCGACAAGCTGAATCTGCGGCTGATTCCTATTGACGTCAAAACAAGCAACGCCGTTCCCACCGCGGATTACATCAATATCAATGTAGACGCTACCGTCAATATCAAAATCAGCAATAATCCCGACAAGCTGCGTCTGGCCGCGGAAAACTTCTTAAACAAGGATACCGCTTATATCGCCAGCGTCGCAAGAGAGGTTCTGGAAGGCAACGTGCGTGAAATCGTCGGAAAGATGAGACTGGAGGAAATGGTCTCCGACCGGCAGAAATTCGCCAATCTGGTAAAGGAAAACGCGGAACCCGACCTGGCGGCAATGGGACTGGATATCATCAGTTTCAACGTTCAGAATTTCGTGGACGGCAACGACGTCATCGAAAATCTCGGTATCGATAATATCGTGAAGATCAAGAAAACCGCGGCGATCGCCAGAGCGGAGAGCGAAAGAGACATCAAAGTAGCGCAGGCGGCTGCGGATAAGGAATCCAATGACGCGGCTGTTGCGGCACAGACGGAAATCGCCAAGAAACAGAACGAGCTGGCCATTAAGAAATCGGAACTGCAGCGGGAATCCGATACGAAAAAGGCTATGGCAGATGCCGCTTACGAAATCCAGAAAGAAGAGCAGCGTAAAACAATTGAAGTCACCACCGCCAATGCCGATATCGCAAGACAGGAGCGGGAGATCGAATTAAAGCAGAAACAGGTTGCTGTCAGGGAGCGGGCTCTGGAAGCGGAAGTCAAGAAACAGGCCGAAGCCGACAAGTACGCAGCTCAGCAGAAAGCAGACGCCGCCCTCTATCAGCGTCAGAAGGAAGCGGAGGCAAAACAGTTTGAGGCGCAGCGTGAAGCGGAAGCCAGAAAGGCACAGGCCGAAGCGGACCGTTTCTCCAGAGAACAGGAGGCGGAAGGTATCCGGGCCGTCGGCGAAGCGGAGGCATCCGCCATTCAGGCAAAGGGTATCGCCGAAGCGGAAGCGATGGAACGAAAGGCCGAAGCGTATGCGAAATATAATAAGGCTGCCGTAGCGGAAATGATGATCAAGGTGCTGCCCGACATCGCCGCGAAAATTGCGGAACCGCTCGGACAGATCGACAGAATCACGATTATCGGAGGCAATGGCGGCGACAATACCGGCGTCGATCAGGTGGCCGGAAACGTTCCCGTCGTGATGGCAAAGCTTTTCGAAAGCATGAAAGAAGCCACCGGCATTGACTTATCCGAAATCATCAAAGCCGACACCTATGACGCGAAGGTGAACAGAAATGTCAATATCAGCGGACTCGATGATGTGAACCTGATCGTGAAAACGGATGAAAAAGGTAAATAACACAAGTTATTCTGATGAGAACGACAGACTGCATGTTTCTATTCCCGCAGCTGCTGGAATAGAAACATGCAGTCTGCCCCGCTCATTCTTAACAGGGCTTTATGACACCGGAACCATCGGGTTCAGGAGGCAATTCTGGTCATAGATCTTTTTTACGATAAATCCAATGCGCCGCCGCATAGCAGATCGCAATCACCCCCGCTCCTGCTGCCGGCATGATCCCGTTTATCTTCCCTTCGGCAAAAATATCCGCCGCGCTTGCGTAATAAAAAGGCGTAATATATTTCAGATTCTCGATCGCCGGCACAATACGGCACATCATATCGGCCGCAAACAGCAGAAGCGTCAGCCCAAGCCCCGTCCCCGGCATACTTCTTTTCACACAGGCTGAAAGAAGAAAGCAGATGCTTCCGACCTCCAGCTGCATCCAGAAAGCCGCCAGATGATACAGCGCCATCTCCCTGACGTCAACAGTTTCCCCCATCAGGACAAATCCGAGCACATACAGTCCGGTGCAGGCAAGATTCAGTAACAGAATATTGCTGACAAGCGCCAGATATTTTCGGGATACGATCTGCCCTCTCCCGACCGGAAGCACGCACAGGAATTCCGCCGTATGACCGCTTTCCTCTTTCGAGAGAAGTCCCACTCCCAGAATCGCCGCAAACATGGCCCCTCCCAGATTATGCATCATGGCGATTTCTGTCGCATAGTATCCCTTCAGTGTCGCAAGGCTCATTTTGTCCATACCGAGCGCGGCGGACACGGCTCCCAGATCGGAAAAGGAATCCGCAATTCCCTGAATGGAGTCCTCCAGACTCGTATAGAGCAGAATACAGCCGAAGCAAATCAGTCCGACGCTGAGCGTCCAGATCACGAGACTTTTGAAATTGCTTTTCATTTCATGCTTATATAATATCATATGTTATCCATCCTTTCTGTTTGTTTTCGCTTCCAAACCGGCTTTTACCGGCCCGGTCCGCTGCTTACCGGCTCCCGTCCTTCTGCCCCCCCCTCGGAATCTCTGTCATAGTAATGCATGAAGATCTCCTCCAGATCGGGCTCCCCGATCGTAATATCACTGATATCATGTCCCGCAAATCCTGCAAAGAGCTCGTTCAGATCTCCCTGATACATGAAATCTTCTTCTTTTCCGTCCCGCACCACATGGACATGCTTCGCATTGCTCTTTGTCAGGTTCTCCACCGTATCGCTGCAGATCAGTTTTCCCTCTTTGATAATGGCGGCATGCCTGCAATATTTTCTGATTTCCGAAAGCACATGGGAAGACAGAAAGCATGTCGTTCCCTGCTCATTGTATTCCAGAACTAATTGGAAAAATTCAGCCTGCATCAGCGGATCGAGACCGCTTGTCGGCTCATCAAAAATGAAAAGCCGCGGCCTGTGCTGCATGGCACAGACGATACTGACCTTCTTTCGGTTTCCCAAAGACAGCTCCTCTATCCTTTTATCGGGTTCCACCTTCAGCCGTTCACACAGCATCTCCGCCTCTTTCCGGCAATCCAGCCCCCGCATGTCGGCGGCAAGCCGGATGATATCTTTCGTCTTCATGGCCGGATAAAACATGGCCTCGGAAGGCATATAGCCGACTGTCCTTAAAATCTCCCTTTGATTTTTTCTGACATCCATGTCAAAAACATGAATGCTTCCTTCCTGAAACCGGAGCAGTCCAAGAATACTGCGGATCGTCGTGGATTTCCCCGCACCGTTCGGACCGAGAAATCCATAGATATCTCCCGCTTCCACATTCAGGGACAGATTACTGACGCCCCTGTTTTTCCCATAATGCTTCGTCATATTCCGGATGGATACCGCATACTCCTGTTTTTTTCCGTTCATAGCCATCACCATTCCTTTCCATAATCCTCGAATTTATTTTTCACTCTCTCTTCTGTTCTTAAACTGCGCAAGCTCCCGATTCAGCTTTACCGTATCAATATCCCGTCTGATCTTATAAATCAGGAACACACATCCATAAGTAAGCACCATATATAGAAAAAAAAGAACCGTTGCCATATGATTCCTGTCAAACCAGCCAAGCAGATGCCCGAAAGCGGCATACAGCGCCGAACAGAGCAGGGAGCGCCCCATTACTCCGCTGTCAAGCTGCTCCGCCTCATCGAAATTATTCAATAAATAGACCTGCAGATAATTCATGGCATACGCTGTCAGAACCATCTCCGCCATCAACAGAATACTGGCATCCAAACGTCCCTGAAAAATACAGTACAGAAAATAGAAAAACAGCAAGATGGAAAAATACAAACAAGATTTAACCTCTATCCCCGTTTCCAATAATAAAAATTTTTTGAATCTTACCTTCTTAAAACTTTTTCTTTTTAAATCTTCTTTCATGCTTCCTCCCTCAGAATATTTCTCAGATCCCCCGCATACCTTCTGGAAATTACAATATGCTCTCCATTATCCATTGTGGCATCGATACGGTTCCCGGACATGCTCTTTAACATGCTGATTCGATCGATATTGAGCATTGCGGATTTACTGCATCGAAAGAACCCGTCCTGCGCATAAAGCGTCTCGAAGAGCGCAAGCGTATACCCTGTCCGGAATACCTCGCTTTTCGTATAAAACCAGGTAACGCCGTCAACGCTTTCCAGATACAAAATATCCTGAATGTTTACAAAAAACTGCTTCCCGTCCCTCGTTCCCGCAAGCTTCTCGCCTTTTCCCTCCAGATACTCAACGATTCCCGCAAGCTGCTCCGTCATCTCCCTGTACCGGACGATCACTTCCTCATTTCCCCTGTCAATCTGCTGTAATGTTACCTTCAAAATGTTCCTCCGTTCTCCGTCCTGCCCGCCCCTCTGATTCCTTTATATAACTTCCTGCGCGGAAAAACAACCCTCTTTCCTTTATCCTGCACTTTTCTCCCAATAAGGTGCGCCTGCCGCCTGCTCCGATCATCCCGTCTGCCGCCGCAGACAGCAAAAAGGAATCTCTCCCGTTTTCTCTTCGGGAAAGATTCCTCAATCATAAGATGCCGCCTTTTATTCGGCCATATAAATCGCTGCCTGCTTCTCGATCTCATCCAGCGCCTCGCTCAGCGTTATCCCGCCTTCCAGATACAACGCTCCGCTTGTAAATACCGCATCCTCCAGTACACTGTCGGAAAAGTACGCCGTATTCACCGAGGCCAGTTCCTCCTTAAAGGCCGCTATCTGTTCATCTGTCGGCCAGTACATGATAAAATCAATGATCACGCCGTCCTCGTCCGTAAGAGACAGATATGCAAAACCTCTGTCCTCCTGCAGATAGTCCTCATCCGGCGTAAGCTGTATGTCATACGCCTTCTGATTCAGCGGCAGTCCGTAATAGTTCTGCGCTGCCTCCGCGGAAAGGAAGAATCTCAGAAATTCTCTGGCATCCTCTGTCTGCGCGGAAGCGGCGTTTATACCGAGCATCGTCTTTGGCAGAAACAGTCCGCTGCATTCTCCCTGCATCGGCATAACCCGGCTGTCCTCATAACCGGCCGTTTTTTCGACAGAAGCGCTTTCCATATAGCCATAGGCCGTATCAATCCAGCCGCTGATCAGATACTGCCCACCGCTGATGTAATCGAAAATATTATCCGCAAGGCCCCAGTCAATCCGCATATTGTGGCTATACCCACGCATACTGTCCTCTTCATAAGACTCCAGAATCTCCTCCCGGATACCGTCCATCTGCGCGTCGTAGATGCGCTTGCTCTGTTCCAGGAAAAGCTCAATCACATCCCGGTTCAGGGAACCGTTTTCCGAAATCCACAGAGGCGCGCTTGTCATCGCAAACCGTTTCAATACCGTATCCGCATCGCATATCCCGATAATGTCATCCCCCGGATGCGCGCTCCGCATCGCTTCCACGCCAGCTCCGATGCCGGATAAATCCGTCATTTCCGATACGCCGCCGCTTTTGCAGATCAGTCTTGGCACGCCAAAGGTCGCCGGCGCCACATAAGCCCTTCCATCCACCTTCAACGCATCGATCACATTATCAAAGAGCGGTTCCGCGTCGCCATACTGCTCCAGATCATCCGTGATATCCAGAAGCAGTCCCTTTTCTACATAGGATTGAAAAGGAAGATCATCCATCATGATCAGGTCCGGCCCGTTGCCCGCCATCACCTCCGTATTCAGCTTCCTGATCGCATCCTCCCTCGTCACCGAACCTTCTTCCTCTATCCCCACTTCGTAGGAAACAAAGGTATCCAGATGCTTTGACTGATAAAGAGAAACGGCCTGTCGCAGATCCTTATCCTCCCGCAGACTGTAGATCGTCAGCTCCTTCTCCGGCACTGCCGGCACATTCGGGTCATAAGTATAACGTACCAGCCTCTTATTAGCAAACAACACAAGAAAAACATCCCCTTCAAGCCGCAAGGCCCCGCTTATCTGATAAGAAGGATTACTCAGCATGGACAACCTGCCGTCCACAATCTGTTCCATCAGATTTCCACCAATGACATGCCGGTGGATTCCCTGCTCACCGATAATATATATCGTCTGCTCTTCTCCCGGAAGCAGAGCCATCGTACCGTAGTCCTGTCCGTTATAATAACGTTCCCGATAGCCGTCAGCAACAAAATCCGTCAGAACCGTATCCTCGATATATTCTTCCGCTTCCATATCATAGAGAAGGGGCAGATCTTGCCCTCCGAAATCATTATCCATGACAAGCAGATTATCTTTTACCCAGAACCAGTAAGGACGATCTGAGGCATCCAGCACCTTCTTGCTGCTGCCATCCTTAAATGCCTCGAAGACTGACACCCCATAGGTGATGAAGAAGATACGGTTATCCTCCGTCATATACATCGTACGGATCTGCAAATCCTCTTCCGAGAGCTCCGCCTCCACCGGAACATGGGTTCCATCCGTCAGAATCAGCTCCATAACCGGCGTATAATCATCGTCGCCGCTTTCGGAATCATAGATAACGCCAACCGTACCGTCGGGCGCCATCTTCATCTCCGCGATATAATACCGCTGTGCATGCATCTCCGCCTGCCATTCCGGCATTTCATTTACCCATGTCCGTCCCTCATCCTCTGAAACCCAATATCCAAGGTAGGTGTCCGTAATCACAAGACTGCCGTCCTCCCGCCTGCAAAAACCGCTCACACCGGCCAGAGACTCCGACAGATCGATCTCCTCTTCCACATACCGCCCCATAGCCGTCTTTTCACTTTCCCCTCCGGAACTGTCCGGATTTCCTTCCGCCCGCCCCGGCTCGCCTGCTCCGCCTCCGGCACAGCCGGTAAGCGCCGCCGTAAGCGATAACGCAAGAAGACAGGAAAGAAACCTGTTTATGATTCTTCTTTTTTTCATTCAAAAACCTCCCTGTTGAAATAGTTACCATCGTGATCAGGCCGCCACAGAAGGGGCTTATAAACCTTTGGCGGCACGCTTCCGCTCCGTGAAAAGCAGCAACGGTACTAAGCTCAAAAGCCGCAGCATCAGCTTTTTCGCTAAGTGCCGGCGCTTTTCAAGGGCCTTCGCAGGTATATAAGCCCCTTCTGCGGCGGCCTGATCGCGGCGGCTTCGTATGTACTAACAAAATATCAGAAACTTCTCTAAACTTTCTCTAATGATTTTTAAGAATTTCTTAGAGGATTTTTCAAGAATCTTGTGCTACTATAATAAAGCAAAGCAAATTGTGCGAAATGTGTTTTCCTGTAATCCAGGGAATCATCACACAGAAAGGATACCCTGCCATGCGAATCTTACTCGCCGAAGACGACCTTGATTTAAATAAAGCGCTGACCTGGCAGTTAACCGCACGGGGATATAACGTCGATTCCTGCAGCAACGGAGAAGATGCCCTCTTTTACGGCAGGCAGAACATCTATGATGTCATTCTTCTCGACCGGATGCTGCCGGACAGAGAAGGAACGGAAGTGATGACCGAGCTTCGACGGCTCTGCATTTATACACCGGTCATTCTGATCACAGCCCTCGGCCTTTTGCAGGACAAAATCACCGGACTGGATCTGGGCGCGGATGACTATCTCGTCAAACCCTTTGATTTCGAAGAACTGCTTGCCAGAATACGCTGTGTCACCCGACGATCTCCGGCGCTGAATGGCCGGACGGATGGCCTTCTTTCCTGGCACGATATCACCTGGTCCCCCCGTGAGATGTGCCTGACCGGGCCATCCGGAGACTGTATGCTGTCGAAACGCGAGGGGGATCTGTTAGAAAGCTTCCTCCACGCGCCGGGACAGACACTCGCACGCGAAATGCTGCTGTTAAAGGTGTGGGGGCCGGACAGTGAAGTGGAAAACGGCAATCTGGACAATTATATCCATTTCCTGCGCAGACGGCTGAAGGGCGTTGGCTCCTCCTTGCAGATCAAAACGGTATGGGGCGTCGGATATGGACTGAATGCCCCCTGAAAGGATATATTTTATGTTTCGAAAGGCTCATCTGCATTTTACGCTCCTGTGCGCCAGTACAACCATCGCTATTATTATTCTGGTATCGCTGCTGTATCTGCGTGTATCGGAGAAAAATCTTTCTGAAAACCAATTTCGCTCTTTTCAGAATGACATCGGTACCATTGCCTCCAGTCTGGAAAATATTTCTTCCCTTTCCATACAGTGGCTGGAAAGAATCGAAGCGCAGAATGGCTATATCATCTACGTCATCGACAACGGAACTCCTTTTCTTTACAATTCACTGCGCCATGATATTGACTCATCTAGTCAATCTCTACTGACAGAAAGCCTGAACGCTTATTATCAGGAAACGCTCTCACCCGCCGCGCCTAAATCCGAAGATCAGCTGTCATACACTGTTTTAATGGATAACGGCAGTTATGAAGACTACTATATCACAATCACTACCCTGTATGCCTATTATGGCATCCGGCATAACGAATTCCAGTTCCATTCCCCTTCTACGGGGAACTCCTATTTTGCTTCCATCATCGATATCGAAGGAGAACAGGCCCGGACACAGGTCATTCTCCTGAACTCTCTGGAAACGCTGTCGGTACAGATTCTCCACCAACGGCTCCGGTTCCTCTTCATCGATCTTCTGGCGGTGGCCGCGCTCTTAGCCTTCTCTTTCTTTTTCACGGGAATCCTTTTAAAACCGCTGCAAAAAAATCAGGAAGCGCAGATGCAGTTTTTCGCCGCCGCTTCCCATGAGCTGCGCACGCCGCTCTCCGTCATGCTCGCCAGCGCGGAATGCTGTGAAAAGGCCGATGTTGAAGAGCAGAAAAGCTTTTTCCGGACAATTCACAGGGAAGGCCGGCGGATGAACAGCCTTCTTAGCGATCTGCTTACCCTCGCCCATTCCGGCACGAACTGTTTTCTCATTGAAAAAGCCCCTGCTCAGCTGGATACGCTCTGTCTCAATGCTTATGAGGCTTTTGAAAGTCTGTGCCGGAGCAAGCAGCTGACGCTGTCGCTCACCCTGCCCGAAGATGTGCCGCCCCGCTGTCTCTGCGACGCGGACCGCATCTCCCAGGTACTTTCCATTCTGCTTCACAATGCCGTCAGCTATACGCCGGAAGGCGGCGAAATTTCCCTGTCTCTGGAATATCGGAAAAGCGCTTCCCATCATATTCCTTTCCGGCGTTTTGATAACGACCGTTTTTTAATTGTTGTAAAGGATACGGGCCACGGCATTTCCGACGCGGATAAGAAGCAAGTTTTCGACCGCTTTTACCGGGCGGAAAAATCCCGAAGCACCAAAGGGCACTTCGGGCTGGGCCTGTCGATTGCCTGGGAAATTGTAAACGCGCATCATGGGAGGATTGCCGTTGAAGACAATCCCGCCGGCGGAAGCGTCTTCGTTGTCAGTCTGCCTTAGCCCCCTCGGACGGCACAAGCAGACACGTCTTTTGCTCAATCATTTCCATGATGCGTAAAACAGTTCTGTCAATGGAACAATCCGTCGTGTCTATGACATGACTTTCATATTCACCCAATTCATGAAACTGTTCCCACATGACATCCACCAATTCGAGATTGGTTTCTCTGTCCGGTTTCGAGCGTCCGACCGCACGTTTCATCGTTTCTTTTCTGCCTGCCCGTAATACAATATAATGCATCTCATAACCTTCCTGTGCTGTTTTGATCCATGGCATCAAAAACCAAGGCCCAATAATTCCGTCCACAATTACATCATATCCGCCTCGTGCATAGCGCTTCGCCGCTTCCAGAAACGCTTCCGTCACCACCACATTCTGTGTATGTGACTCCGGCAGGTGCGGAGGTATTGCCCCTTTGCTGAGATAATGGTAAAAATAATGAACCTTTCAGTCTCTATATGCACTTCCTTCTCTCCTCCAAATACCAATCTGTTATTCCGTTTCTTTCATCCTATCATAATTCCTCAATTTCTTCACATATTCCGCTGAATGAAACTTGCTTACCATCAGTTGAAACACTGGGAAAGAAGTCGTTCTTATTGACTATTGAGATTTTATTCCTGTCAAATTCTCCAGTAGTTAATTCAAAAAGCAGGAATAATTTAGTACGTCTGTTATCTCGACAAATTTTAATTGAACAAAATCGCTGTGCCACAGCCCTGGCAGGCCATCGCGCAGCGATTTTGTTCAATTTTAATTTGTATCTCTTAGACACAATCAAAAAATTACTTTATCACCAATCAGTTCTTGCAGGCGTTTCATCTGCCCCGCAGTTATTGTAACACCTTTGCCATACTCAGTATGACTTTCATTCCAGGTCCGTATATCATATACAGGCTCTCTATCATCCCAACTAATGTAATTCAATTCCTTTGTCCGGCCATTATTCGGTTCAGAGATGTTTCCGATATGTTTATATATCCGATATTTTTGTTTCATCTGTTTTTCCACCTTTACAACTTCCGATTTGTTACCCTCCTACTTCCGTCCCCCGCTTTGAATTGGATTTTTCAGCAAGTCCGATTTTTCCGCTATCTTTTTCAGCCACTTTACTTCGTCCTCTGACAGCTTCTTCAAATTCAATTTCAGCCGTTTACAGATAAACGCCAACGACGCCCGCACCGAGTCGCTATCCTCACTGGCAGTTTCATCAACAGCCTGCAAAAATCCTTTCAACGGGTTGTCCTCCGGGACACTGAAAAAAATCATCCGCTTCATAACTGCCCGGCGCAAACTTGGAGAGGTTCTTATTTTCTTTTACCGCACTTATCTTTTCGTAAGGAAAACGGCTTTATTTTTCATATCAACTTCAAATGCCGTTTCGGATATACGAATAAATTCAGTTCCTACCGGGGCAGTCATATATTTATAAACATCCCTGTCCAGTTCATGACACACTTTGCCGAGCGGCATCAACACAATGTTTTTCACATCTGAATTATAGTGTTCGTCTTCATTTCCTGCAAAAAATGTCCATCCGCTGTCTGCCGGATTGTTTGGCTCACGTCTGTACATAAAGCCGACTTTCCAGCCTTCCTCTACAATTCTTCTGGAAACAAGTGCGCCTTGATTCATGAGTGCGCGTATTTTTTTGATTTCATCATACCGATTTTCATGATTCAAAAAACTATTCCTCATTTCGTCGCTGACAAGTGTATCAGTGCAGAGACTTTCAATATTTGCGTTCCATTTGCCGCTGTCCTCTGCCTGATGCCTCAAAAGCACAGCCAAATCCAACAATTCTTCCTCTCCGCACTCAATATGAGTACGCGCTTCTTTGCACATATTCTTTCCGGCATTGTCATAAACAAACACCTGCACCGCTCCATCTCGATAAAGCAGGAGCTTTACAGCGCCCATTTTGGCTTCATCATCATAAAACATCATAAAAGGCGGCAGTTTACCATTGACGTACCATTCAAATTCGGTTCCATCCTTGCTATTCATAAAATAGACCGCCCCGTTTTCTTCCAAATCACTCGATTTTACCTGTGACAGATACTGTTCCCTGTTCTGTTCCATAATGCTTTTAATTTCATCTAAAATTACATTCATAAAATATCCCTCTGTTTCACATTGTCCGTTTTAATTTATCTAATCCCCAAATTCCGATTTTTCGCTTTGTTTCTTCCATTTTACCACAATTTCGAGAGCGTGGAAACAGAGAGTTTTCCTGACTGATTTCCGACCTTATGGATATACGGGACGGGCGGTTATTCAGGCGTAGACTTATTTTAGTTCATCGATGAGCCGCACCTTGAAAACAAAAGAAAAGGAGCGTATGGCAAAAACGGCGGTATCACTCACGATACCGCCGTTTTGTTTTAGCATTCGAGATATACTAAAAATCCGAAGCCGTCCCCGATTGGAACCGGGTTCGGATTATCATTATCTGGTGCGGATAACAGGACTTGAACCTGCACGGTCTCCCACCAGAACCTAAATCTGGCGCGTCTGCCAATTCCGCCATATCCGCCTGTATTTAACATGAGCTGTCTGTAAAGCCCGTTATGTATCATAACATTCCGATCTGTTGATGTCAATCCTTCCGGTCTGAATGATCGGCAGAAAATATCTTCGCACCGGTGCACTAACTTCCAATATGGCTGATAATCTGCCGGTTAATCCGAATCATGAAAAATACCGTCATAAGCAGGGACATGATCTCCGCAATCGGAAAAGCCCACCATACATAATTTACATTCCCCGCAAGGGATAGCAGATATGCCGCCGGAAGCAGCACCACCAGCTGTCTTGCGATCGATACAATCATGCTGTACACAGCGCGTCCCAGCGCCTGAAATACCGTACCGCAGATAATACAGAAGCCCGCAAACAGGTAACTGATGCTGATCGTGCGCAGCGCAGGAACTCCGATTCCAAGCATGGTTTCCGAAGCGTCAAACATTAATAACAGTCGTTCTGGAATGATATTGAAAAGCAGCAGGCCGATCATCATCGCAGCAAATGCATACACAATACCAAGCTTTACCGTTTTCAGAAAACGCTCCTTTTTCCCCGCGCCAAAATTATACGCCAGAATCGGCACCAGCCCGTTATTCATGCCGAAAATCGGCATGAATACAAAACTCTGAAGTTTAAAGTAAACGCCGAATACCGCCGCCGCCGTAGAAGAAAAAGAAATCAGAATCAGATTCATACCGTAGGTCATCAGCGAACCGATTGCCTGCATAATCATGGAAGGAATTCCCACCGCATAAATCTGTCCGACAATTTCACGCTCAAGTTTAAGCCCTTCTTTTCTGATCTTTACTTCATCATTTTTCATGAAATTGAGATACAACGCCAAAACTCCGGCTATCACCTGTCCGATTACAGTCGCAACAGCGGCGCCTTTGACTCCCATCCTGGGCATCCCGCCCAGACCAAAGATCAGAATCGGATCGAGAATAATGTTGATAATCGCTCCGGTTCCCTGCGTAATCATGGTGTAAAAAGTCTTCCCTGTCGCCTGTAACAGTCGTTCAAAGGTAAACTGCATGAAAATACCAAAGGAACAGCAGCAGACGATCGTCAGGTAATCCGTCCCGAAGCGCAGTATTTCCGCATCGGATGTCTGGCTTTTATAAAAAACCGATACACCGAAAATACCGACTGCCACAAAGAACAGAAAACTGAGCGCCATCAGAATAATCCCGTTGCAGGCGCATTTATTTACCTTATCATAATCTTTTTCTCCAAGCGAACGGGAAAGCACCGCATTAATGCCGACACAGGTTCCCGCCGCCACAGCAATCATCAGACTCTGAATCGGAAACGCAAGCGACACCGCCGTCAACGCGTTCTCATTGATCCTTGCGACGAAAATACTGTCAACCACATTGTATAACGCCTGTACGAGCATGGAAATCACCATCGGAAGCGACATCGTAATCAACAGCCGGTTTACCGGCATCGTGCCCATTTTGTTTTCTTTTGTCTGTTCCATTTCAATATGCCTGCCTTTCCTGTTTTTTAATATCAATTCTGAAAAAAGTTTTTTCCCATAAAAACACCATCTGTATTGGATATATATCTGTACAGATGGCGTTTCCTGCCGCTTCAATAATATGTTTCTATTTTAAAATACAATATATTTCTGATATATGTCTGTGACGAGACCAAGATATAAAAAGACTTTTGGTAACTTCCCTTTTTAATGAGCCACTGGGGATATCGCACAGGGGTTCGAATCCCCTTTTACCTTCT
>CALDLG010000039.1 GCA_937910785.1 uncultured Lachnospiraceae bacterium
CATAGTGAACCGTATGACTGTCTTGGTCAGATAATACCTTTTTTCCATTCTTGGCGCGGTATATCTTATCAACTACAGAAAAAGCTTCCTCTCCGCTAATCCTGATAATACCGATTCCCGAAGGGCTCATCGCTGTCGCAATTGCGGCAATTGTATCCGTATTCATCTCAAATTCCTCCCAAAAATAAATATGGGAATGGCAAAATAATAATTATGTACTATTTTACCAATCCCATAAATGATAGCGGCATTCTTCGCCTTTTCCTATTTTTTCAAAGTAACGACTACGTGACGGTACGGCTCATCACCTTCGCTGTGAGTTGCTACATATTTATCATTTTGCAGTGCCGAATGAATTACTCTTCTCTCAAACGGATTCATAGGCTCTAAAGAAACAGGACGTTTCGTCCTCTTTACTTTATAAGCAATATTTCTTGCAAGATTTTCCAGCGTATCTCTTCTTCTTTTGCGGTAATCTTCCGTGTCAAGCTTTACCTTTACATAATTATCGGATTGTTTATTTACCGCAAGATTTGCAAGATACTGAAGAGAATCTAAAGTCTGGCCTCTCTTCCCGATAAGAATTCCCATATCGTCGCCCTTCAGTTCTACCTCGAGAACATGGCTCTCTTCATTATGGTTTACGATAATTTCAACCTGCATGTCCATCGCATGAAAAACCTTTTCCAAAAATTCAACTGCATAATCTTCAACAGTAAACTTTTTACGCGCTCTTATAACAGCCGGTTCGCTGTTAAACCCCAAAAAACCGGATGAACCTTTTTCAATTACTTCATAATCAATCTGATCGCTCGTCGTTCCGAATTTGATCAGCGCTTCGGTAATCGCATCATCCACAGTTTTTGCCGAAAATTCTACAAACTCCATAAGAATACCTCCTATTTGTTATTTCTCTCATTAAACTCACGTACCATATTTACCTTTGCAGTCATGCTTCCCGGCTTAGCTTTTTTTGCATAAGATTCCGCCTGCAAAATTTTTTCTTCATTAGAATGATCAGAATTATGTGTGCTAACTTTTGTGCTCATCTTCGCAGCACTCGAAATCTGATTATCGGATATCCCCATTTTTTCACGTTTCTTTTTCTTTTTCTCTTTATTCTCGGCAATTATATCATCGAGGCTGATATTTTCCATATGTTTATTTAATATAAACTGCTGGATACTCCGGAATAACGCGCCCGCTATCCAGTAAAGTCCAAGACCGACCGGAACCGTAAAACACATTACAAAAGAAAAAATCGGCATTACTCTGTTCATCGTTTTCATAGACTGCGCCATCTGATCATTTCCACCGGAAGCGGAAGGCATCAATTTCATATTTAAAACCTGCGTAAGCCATGAAATAATCGGAATTAAGAGTGCTCCTATCACCAAAAGCCATGCGCCTGCTTCAAAAGAAGTCGTCATAATATGCCACGGGGACTCGCCGATATTCAAACCAATAAAATTATTTACGTGATCCAGCTCGCTTTGAGTTGTGGTAAAGACATCAGACAGAGAAGGAAATACTTCTTTAATGGCAGTCCACCCGTTATTTCCCATCTTATATAGGGTATCAACAATAAAATTTGAAACAGCGCCGTCATCCTTTGCCGCAAAATCGACAGACTGTGTCAATACAATACGGTTGTCCTCCATAAATTTCGTTAATTTATCAGCAAAACCGGAAACGCCCATAATACCTGTAACGGCATTATCAAAAATTCCCTTTACGCTTCCTATATATGCCGGAACATTATAAATCACACGGTAAAGAGCAAACAAAATCGGCATCGAAATCAACATATACATACAGCTTCCGGTTGGAGATACGCCATATTTTTCATAAATACTCTGCGTTTCCTCCTGCATCTTCTGTACAGACAGCTGATCTCTTTTTCC
The DNA here is from genome assembly GCA_937910785.1 of uncultured Lachnospiraceae bacterium. GTDB lineage: Bacteria > Bacillota > Clostridia > Lachnospirales > Lachnospiraceae > UBA3282. The sequence goes on from CALDLG010000039.1 coordinate 1,905, forward strand.
CTGATATTTTTTTTGCACTGCCTGAAGCTCCGGCTGCATCTTTTGAGATAACTTTGAAAATTTCTGCTGTTTATATGTTACCGGGAACATACATAGATAAATCACAAATGTTAAAATAATAATTGCAAGACCAATATTTTGAATTCCAAAAACATGATCCATCACATAATAAATTCCACTCATGACCCATCCCAAAAGCTTTGCAATCGGTCCTAAAATGGCGCCGTCATACTGCGTTAATATAATTTCTGCCACACAAATTTACCTCCTAAGTTTTCTGCCTCACAAACCGCAGGCGCTCTTTAAAACAATTTAAGGAACAGGATCATAGCCGCCCTTCGAAAAAGGATTGCATCTTAAAATTCTAAAAACGGCAAGCGCTCCCCCTTTTACAGCGCCGTATTTTTCCACAGCCTCTAACCCATAAGCAGAACAAGTCGGATAATACGGGCACTTCGTAGTTTTCATCGGTGAGATATATTTTCTATAAAGTTTAATCAAAGTAATTAAAATTTTTTTCAAAATCATTCTACCTTCTGTTCATTATAGATTTTGTGAAGACCTCCAAGATGCAGCAGCGCACTCTCGATTTCACAATAAGAAGCAGATTTCGCCGCCGCCCTCGCAAGAACTACAATGTCTAAACCACTATTAAACATGTCTTCGTGTAGTCTGTAACTTTCTCTCAATAAACGCGTAACGCGATGTCTTATCACGCTGTTTCCAACTTTTTTGCTAACTGATATACCGATTCGATTTTTTTCGCACTCATTTTTCAAAACATACATAACGAGATATCTGTTTGCAAATGACTTTCCGAATCTATATACATTTTGAAAATCATAATACTTCTTCAATGATTCCATTTCGTCAAAAGGCCCTTCCAAAAATCAGCATAAAATAAGAAGAAAGACCACAAATGATGTGGCCTAAGCTGATAATTTTTTTCTTCCTTTTAATCTTCTTGCAGCCAATCCCTTTCTCCCGCCTGCCGTACTCATTCTTTTACGGAAGCCATGAACTTTCTTTCTCTGTCTGTTTTTCGGCTGAAACGTCATCTTCATTTTTGCCCACCTCCTCTATATTAAAAAATATCATTTCAATTATAACAAAAAAAAGTTCTAAGTCAAGTAAATCCTGTATTTTTTCAGATACAAATTAAACATTGATAAATTGACGTTTTTCGTTTA
>CALDLG010000040.1 GCA_937910785.1 uncultured Lachnospiraceae bacterium
TTCAGGTCCGTGTGATAGCAATATCATGAGGGTTCAAGTCCCTTTTCCTGCACTGACGCTATTATAAAAAACACCGTTTTACGGTGTTTTTTATTTTGTACAACCTCTTTCGCAAAGTTTTTTTGCTTTTTCATTATGATTATGATAAAATAAAGCCGGTTTCTATGTGAATTGTAAGCGGGGAGGAAAGTTATGAAGAACAGAAAGCTGATGACGGTTATCTCCATTCTGGTTGTGATGACACTGGCCGCCTGCAGCAATCGGGCAGAGGAAGTGGCAACAATGGAGAATGAACCGGTTCCTGAGACATCGACCAATGATCTCCTGGTGGATTCTCTGGAATATTTACTCAGGGAAGACGGGACGGCAGCCGCTTTAGAAGAACCGCAGCCGTCAGAGGAAGAACAGCAGCAGGACGAGCAGGGAAAAGAGGAGAACGGGGAAGAAACGGCAGAACAGAAAGAAGTCACAATCTATTATGGAAATGGCGCATCGAATATGCTGAGCGCCGAGAAGACAGCGATGGAGCAGGTTACGGCCGAGAAATTGATCGATGCTTTGTTAAAGCATAATATTGTATCGCTTGGGACAAAAGTAAATTTTTTTGAGGAAAAGGAAGCGGACGGCATCAAAATGCTTGAACTGGATCTGTCCAGAACCTTTCGGGATTATTTGAAGACGATGACGCAGGAGGGAGAAAAGATCATAATTTCTTCCATTGCGGCTACATTTTTGGAAGCTTATGGCGCGGATGAAATCGTTATCACAGTGGATGGAAAGGCGCTGGAAACGGAAAATTCGTCTTATGAAGAGCCGATCCGGCTGTCCTCGGAAATTTTTATCGCTCCCCTTGCCGAATAGGGTGAAACGGCACGATTATCATGTAAAAGTGGAAGGAGAAGACAGATGGCAGAGATTTCGGAAAGAGAACAGCTTATTTTTGACATTGCGCAGATGGAATGGGACATGTTTCAGCATGTCTATAACACAGGGGGACGCGCATCCTGTCAGGATGATCCGGACACCTTTTTCCGTATGCGGATGAGTCAGTGGATGGTATATTCGGATGAACTGCTTCTCAGCTATCAGAAGGACTGTGAGCGTGCATATGAGGAAGGCAGAAATCTGATTTTCGAGAAGTACGGCAGAATGATGGAAAGCACTTTTCCGGAAGAATACGAGAAGATTAAAGAGTATCTGCCCGATGCGTCGGATCGTGCGGAGCTTGTGGAACAGATCGTTCAGGTGCATTTGAAATGGGATGAGCAGATGCTTGCCGGGTATCCGAATATCCGAAAAAGAGGAAGAACCATGACGACGGCGCAGGATAATGTAACGGACGGTTCTTCGATGGAAAGCTATCTGCGTGCGGAGCTTCTGACCTATTCCGCAGAGACGTTGAAGCTCGTCTGGCAGGAAACAGAGGCGGCATGCAGCAGGGGAGAAAATCTGCTGAAACAGATCATTACCAATGAAACGTTGTTTTACGGTTATAAGTCTCTGGAAGAGGCTGAGGAAAAACACGCCTGACAGCCTTCCCGGAAAAGCGGATCAGAGAATATCAGAAATGCAGACGTCTGCGTACTTCGTTGCGCAGGCGTTTTTTGGCGATAATGGTTATCAGGGTAATGTCGATGATAACGCATACCGTCAGTACGACAGCGGACCAGGTAATGCGGTACGGATCATGACAGAAGCGCCGGATCAGCAGCTCCAGCGTGACACACAGAATGGGAACTTCTATGAAAAAATAGAGAGAGCCTGTCAGTACCGAAAAAGGCAGTTTGTGTGCCAGAAAGGTGAAAATTTCGATCAGGATGGTGACGGAAATGACGATGGGAAGTCCCAGCTGCCAGAACCATCTTCCGGTGGCGTTGGTAGTCAGGAAAGTGATCAGGTACAGATAGAGGCCGACGGCGATGCCATCCGCAAGGAGTGCGGCATAGACCGGTGTTTTTGTATAAATGACAGCCGGAAAGGCGAAGAAAAAGAGACAGATGCATATACCAATGACAAGAAAGGACCACAGACTGCCCTGGAAGACAAAAAGGTTCAGCAAAAGGCAGGTAATGCTCGTGGCGGAGAGAACGACCGACAGCAGAATGCCCAGGTCTTTTCTTTTTACCACTTCAACCTGACCTTTAGAAGCCGGGTAGGGACCCGGTCCCATTATGGGACCGGGCTGTTTCGGATTGATGATAGGGGTATTACACAGGGGACATTCTTTCAGGGATGCTTCCAGTTCTACGCCGCAGTTTACACAATATGACATGATCGTATGCTCCTTTGTTCGGATTCTGTTATTGAGGGTTTCTTTTGGAATTCCGGGATTCCCGGTTGCTTTCGATGGTTACATGTATGCCGTCCTGAACCAGTTTCCGGAAAAAATAGCATTCCACATCAGTTTCCGCGATGCTGCTTGCAAAATTGACGGTCAGCGTATCCTCGAAGCTGATGATGGCACAGTTGGTACGGGAGGAAAAGGGCTGCCCCATATAAATATCGAACCGCTCGATGTAGGGCTTCATATCCTCCGGAACCTTTAACGCGCCCATATTTGTCAGACCGGCCGAGGAGTTTTTGTCCTGAACTCTGGTATAAAAGGTGCGGACGACGAAATCCTTGATAAAGAGCGGAACGATACGGATTACGGGATTGCGCTGCGTAGCCGCGTTGGTGGTAATGTCTCCCCGGAGAAACTTTTCGCTGATATAATATTTCATATAATGATGGACCTGATCGACAATTTCGGCAAAGGTGTAATCGCCGAGCCGCGGGTCGATGGAAGGATAAACCATGGTGATAAAATTGCGCAGCGTCCGGGAGGGAAAGAAACGCCGCAGGTTGACCGGCATTGCGATCTTGACGGGACGGAACCGGAACGGAACATCATTTTCCTGTTTCTGCAAAAGGGCATAGAGCAGGACCGCATTCAGGTATTCGGTCAGGGTTGCGTCGTACTTTCTGGCGACGGCCATGACTTCTTTGACGGACATGATGCCGTCGATGATATTGAGTGTATAAAAGGGCTCTTTCGTGCCCCGGACGCGGTAGGTTTTTTCACCAGGTCTGGGCGGTCTGACTCTTGCGTTGGCATAGCGCATATAGGCATCTTCCAGTTCTTCCGCATCCGGGGTTCCCTGAATATCCAGAACAAAGCCGGAGGGCGTTATGGAATGTCCCAGAAGGCCCAGATATACGGCTGTCAGGGTCTGTAAGACGCACATGCCTCCCGTCCCGTCACCCAGACAGTGGTGTGCCTCTAACGAGATTCGTCTGCCGTAATAATATACGCGGAGCAGATAGCGGTTGTTGGCTTTAAACGGCATAGGCATACAGGGATTCCTGATGTCCGGCGTGACGAAAGGGCCGGGCCTGTTATTCGGTTCCAGATACCGCCAGAAGAGCCCTTTTCGAATGGCAACCTTATAGGTTGGAAAACGGGGCAGCGTCATATCCAGCGCCTTCTGGAGAAGCGCCGGGTCGATTTCCTCTTTTAACAGGACGGACAGACGGTATACGGACGAAAAATCCTTTCGCTGCAGGGTCGGATAAACGATCGCTGATAAATCGAGTTTATACCAGACTTCTTTTTTGGGCTTTGCCAATGCTGTTTTTTTCTGCTCGGAAACGGACATGTCAGTTCCCCTTTCCATAGGATATAGACACAGGCAGCGGCGAAACGGACGGTTCTCAAAACATGGTCCCGCAATGCGCCTGAATATATACAGTATAACACAAAAAGAAGCTTTTATGGTACAATATCTACAACAAAGTATGGAGAGGGCTGTAAGATATGGCAATTTCAGACAGAAAAAATCAGAATCTGATGAATTTGATCAGAAAGGTGCATGGCGTGGTGGAGAACGTGGACCTTGAAAAGCACAGGCAGTCGCAGGATCATTTCGGCGCACTGCTCGGAAACAGCAAGGATGTGGAAATCCGGGAGTTCGAGATCGAAGGGATTCATGGAGAGTGGACTGCGGTCAACAGGGCGCATATGAAGAAATATATTATTCTGTACTGCCATGGAGGCGGCTATTCTACGGGAAGCAGTCTGTACGCGCGGACGCTGACGACAAAATTTGCCATGTCAACCTCAATGGACGTGCTGTGCTTTGATTACAGGCTGGCGCCGGAAAATCCCTATCCGGCCGCGACGGAGGATGCTATGAAAATATGGAATTATCTGATGCTCCTCGGATATGGGGCAAGGGATATCATCATTGCGGGAGATTCGGCCGGCGGAAATCTGGCTCTCTCGCTCGTTCTGAAGCTGAAAGAGGAGAAAAGGCTTCTCCCGAGAGGACTGGTGCTGATGTCGCCCTGGACGGATCTGACGGCTTCCGGCAAATCTCATATTGCCAGGGCGGATATCGATCCGGTATTGAATGCCGGGTATTTAAAGAAGATGACAGACAATTACGCGGCGGGGGAGAATCTGGAAAATCCTCTGATTTCACCGCTTTTTGGAGATTATGAAGGGTTTCCGCCTACCTATATCCAGGTAGGGGATAACGAGATTTTGCTGAACGATGCGACGATGCTTCATAAGAAGATGGTAAAACAGAATGTTTCGGTCAGAATGGATATCTTCAAGGGTATGTGGCATGTCTTTCAGATGTCTCCTTTTAAGACTGCTTATGAGGCAATGGATAAAAATGCGGAATTCATTTATGACATCTGTCGCTAAAAGGAGATATTTTTTCAGGGAAAAAAGGATTTTGAGGATCGGAGCAGAATATTATAAATAGGACGATATTCGGCTTTTGAACAGAGTAAATCATCAGAGATTAATCATGGGGGTTCATATATCCATGAACATACGGGAAAGTCTGGAACAGTGGGAAAAAGAATATTTAAATCCCTGTGCAATGCTCAGTATGGAATCAAGAGGGAGAAGCAAACCGGAGGAGCAATGTGATATCAGGCCTGTTTTTCAACGGGACAGAGACCGGATAATACATAGCAAATCTTTCAGAAGACTGAAGGATAAGACGCAGGTATTTCTGACACCGGAGGGGGATCATTACAGAACGCGCCTGACCCATACGCTGGAAGTCAGTCAGAATGCCAGAACGATTGCAAAGGCCCTGCAGCTGAACGAGGATCTGGTAGAGGCGATTGCGCTCGGCCATGATCTTGGTCATACGCCCTTTGGCCATGCGGGAGAGCGGGCGCTGAACAGAGTATGTCCATATGGTTTCAGCCACAATGAGCAGAGTGTCAGGACGGTTGATCTGATTGAGAAGAACGGACAGGGAATTAATCTGACTTATGAGGTAAAGGACGGAATTCTGAATCATCAGACATCGGGAATGCCCTGTACCTTAGAGGGCAGGGTTGTCAGATTTTCCGATAAGATCGCCTATATTCATCACGATATGGATGATGCCATCCGGGGCGGTATTCTCAAAGAGAGCGACGTGCCAAAGGAAATTGGGGATGTAATCGGCTACAGCTGCGGACAGCGGCTGGACTATTTCATTCATGACATTGTGACTATGAGCCGGGGGAAGAACGATATCATGATGTCTCCCGATGTGGCGGATGCCATGCAGAAGCTGCGGAAGTTTATGTTCGAAAATGTGTATCAGAATCCGGTTGCCAAGAGTGAAGAGGGTAAGGCGGAGGCATTAATCGAGACATTGTATGAATATTACAGGAAACATATCGGGAAACTGCCGGCATTTTTACTCCGTCTGCGGGAAGCGGGAGAGCCGGAGGAAAAGCTGGTGTGCGATCATATCGCTTCCATGACGGACCGGTATGCGATTGCCAAATATCAGGAGATTTATATTCCCAAGACGTGGCACGGATAGTGTGAAGAGATTTTCTAAGGCATCTGAAATAACGCTGCCTGAGAAAATCTAAAGCTTCACACCGAAGAATGCCCAAAGTGAGGGCATTCTTCATCCTGATTTGAGATTCCGCAGAGCGGAATCATGTGAGGTAGTGTGAAGAGAAAGGCATAAATATGTATTATCCGGATGAAGTGATAGAGGAAGTGCGGGCGCGGAATGATATCGTGGATGTGGTTTCCGGATATGTCCGCATACAGAAAAAGGGGAGCAGCTATTTTGGGCTCTGCCCTTTTCATAATGAAAAATCGCCATCTTTTTCAGTTTCGCCGGGCAAGCAGATGTATTACTGCTTTGGCTGCGGTGCAGGAGGCAATGTGTTCACGTTTCTGATGGCATATGAAAACTGTTCGTTTGGGGAGGCCGTGAAGGAACTGGCGGAACGGGCAGGAGTTGCGCTGCCGGAGGCGGAGTATTCTGAAGAAACAAAGAAAAAAGAGAGCAGGCGCGCGAAGCTTCTGGAAGTGAATAAAGAAGCGGCAAAATATTTTTATTATGTGCTGCGTTCTCCCAAGGGGGCGGCCGGGTACAGGTATCTGGCCGGCCGGGAGCTGAGCGACGAAACGATGAAGAAGTTCGGACTCGGCTTCGCGGGCGTGACGAACAATGAGATGTCGGCCTATCTGCGCTCCAAAGGATATGATGACGGGCTGATTAAAGACGCCGGACTCGCCAGTTATGACGAGAAACGGGGAATGTATGATAAATTCTGGAACCGGGTCATGTTTCCGATTCAGGATATTAACCACCGGGTTATCGGTTTCGGCGGCCGGGTAATGGGAGACGGGCAGCCGAAGTATCTGAATTCGCCGGAAACGATGATTTTTGACAAGAGCAGGAACCTGTATGGGCTGAACTTTGCAAGGACTTCGAGGAAAAACCAGATTATTTTATGTGAAGGATATATGGATGTCATTGCCATGCACCAGGCCGGTTTTACGCAGGCTGCGGCATCGCTTGGAACTGCTTTTACAATCGGACAGGCTAATCTGCTGCGTCGTTATACGCAGGAAGTGCTGCTTGCCTATGACAGTGACGGTGCGGGAGTGAACGCTGCGCTGCGGGCGATCGGCATTCTGCGGGAGAGCGGACTGCGGGGGAAGGTAATCAATATGTCGCCGGCCAAAGACCCGGATGAATTCATCAAAGCAAACGGCGCAGAGGCATTTCAGGAGAGGATTGATCAGGCGGAAAACAGCTTTTTCTTCGAACTGCGGATTCTGGAGCGGGACTTCGATCTGTCGGACCCGGATTCCAAGACAAGATTCTACCGGGAAATCGCAGGAAAGCTGTGCAATTTTGAAGATGAGGTGGAACGGGAAAACTATGTGGAGTCCGTCGCGGACAAATACCATATCGGCTTTGAGAATCTGCGCAGGATGGTTGCTTCCCGCGCGGCGCAGACAGGACTCGTGAAGCCGGTCACGAGGCCGAAGCCGACCGTATCTGCGAAAAATACGCCACAGGAAAATATGAAGCGTTCCCAGCGGCTGCTGCTGACATGGATAACCGAAGAGCCGGATCTGTATCGGAAGATTAAAAAGTATATCCAGGTGGAAGACTTTACGGAGGACCTTTATCAACAGGTGGCCCGTAAGCTCTTTGCGGATCTGGAGCAGGGAGTTTTTCAGCCGGCCTCCATTATCAGTATGTTTCAGGATGAGGAGGAGCAGCGGGAAGTGGCTTCGCTGTTCAATACGAAGTTACAGGAAGAGATGACGGATGCGGAACGGGAAAAAGCGTTTCATGATATTGTCTGCACGGTCAAACGGAACAGCTTTGAATATTATTCCGACAGGACCGGTGTGGACATGAATGCGTTAAATCAGGTGATTTCGGGGAAAAAAGCGTTGGAAGAACTTAGCAAAACGCATATTTCCCTTCATTAGAGGAAAAAATAGAACTGTTTAACCCGGAAAAGGAAGGATGGGCCAAATCATGGACGAAAATGTACAGGCAAAGTTTGAGGAGCGTTTAAAGGAACTCTTAAATATTGCGAAGAAGAAAAAGAATGTTCTGGAATATCAG
>CALDLG010000041.1 GCA_937910785.1 uncultured Lachnospiraceae bacterium
TTTCATCGCGGGTGCGGAGAAGCTTCTGGAAGAGAAAAAGAAGAGCTGTCTGGAGGAGATTCTGAAACTGGTGAAGGAAGTGATGGAGTATGGGGTGACCGGAGAAGAGATTTTGTCGGCCATACGGCAGGCGGCATTCGGAAATTGAGGATGGGGAGGAGAAGGATATGATTGAAATATATAACGTGACCAAGACATTCGACAATATCAAAGCGGTGGATGCCGTCAGTGTTGTGATTAAAGAAAATACGGTTTTTGGTCTGATCGGTACAAACGGCGCGGGGAAGAGCACCGTGCTTCGTATGGTAACAGGCGTTCTGAAACCGGATGAGGGATCGATTGCGGTCGATAACATGCCGGTTTATGACAATGCGGAAACGAAGAAGCGGATGTTCTTCATCGCGGATGAACCTTATTTTTTCACAGGGGCCAATGCGGTGACGATGGAACGCTATTACAGCAGCATTTACGAGGAATTTGGCAAAGAGGAATACTATGAATACCTGAAGAAATTTAATCTGGAGGAAAGCAGAAAAATCAGCACTTTTTCCAAGGGCATGAAGAAACAGCTTGCGTTGCTGCTCGGGATCTGTTCTCATACGAAATATCTTCTGTGCGACGAGACATTTGACGGGCTCGACCCGGTCATGAGACAGGGCATAAAAAGCATTCTGGCCAAGGAGATGGAGGAAAGAGGACTGACGCCGGTTATCGCATCCCATAACCTGCGGGAGCTTGAGGATATCTGTGACCATGTGGGACTTCTGCACAGAGGCGGGGTACTGCTTTCCAGAGACCTGGAAGATATGAAATGCAATATTCAGAAGGTACAGTGTGTATTTACATCCGCCGAGGAAGAAGTGAAAGCGCTTGGCGGAATGGATCTTTTGAAAAAAGAACAGAGGGGATCGCTGTGCACCTTTACGGTGCGAAGCACAAAAGAGGAAATTATGGCACGTTTTGCAACGGTCGATACGGTATTTTTCGAAGTCCTTCCTTTATCCCTGGAAGAGATATTTATCAGCGAAACGGAGGTAGTGGGCTATGACATCAAAAAACTCATTCTTAGCTAACAGTAAGGAAAATTATAAACGCAGAATCTGGGTTTTGGCGGTCAGCATTCTGGGACAGCTCGTACTGTATCCGGGTGTTCTGACGGTTTATTTAAGCAGAATCAGATTCTGGAATGCGGACGGAGTCTATAACATGCCGGAGCTGTATAAGATGGCGCTTCAGGGTGCGGCGACGGACGCGCTTGGATTTCAGCCGTTTGGCGCATATCTGATCATGTTTCTTGCCATTCTGATTGCGGTACAGGGTTTTTCTTATCTGTATGACAGAAAAAAGGTGGATATGTACTACAGCGTTCCGGTTTCGTCCAAAAGACGGTTCGTCGTGATTTATGTGAATGGTCTTATGATGTATATCATACCGGCGCTTGCCAGCATTCTGATCGCCGTTATAATGGCGGCCGTGCAGGGAAGCCTGACCATAAGAGGGGCAGCGGAATGCGGACTGGCGATATTATTTAACCTTTTGTATTTTCTGATCGTATATCATACGGCCATTCTCGCCGTAATGCTCACCGGAAACGTGGTAATAACGGGGTTTGCGGTTTTTATCTTCCTGTTCATCGGATATGTGGCGCTGGTAACGGGAAATGCACTTGCAGGCAACTTTTTTAAGACGAAGTGTCCTTATTTTGAGGAATCGTATCTGACGGGTTCCATTTTCGTAGAATATAGCGTTAAAGTCAGTTCCCTGAAACATGCCTCTTCCTTATCGGAGATTGTAAGGAATATTTTACCGGTTTATGGGAAGTGGTTTGTGTCAGCGCTGTTACTTCTGGCGTTTGCTTATCTGTGCTACAGAAAGCGTCCGGCGGAGGCGGCGGGAAAAGCGATGGCGTTTTCCACGTTAAAGCCATTTGTTAAAATAGTTGTTTCCGTTGTGACAGGACTGGTAGCCGGCTGGCTTATTTATGATGCAACCTGCTATAATGCATGGATTACCGCTCTTGGCATGATCTGCGGAACCCTGTTGTGCAGTATCGTTATGGAGGCAATTTACGAGGCAGATGTCCGTGGAGTATTCAGGCATCTGATATCGACCGGTATCGGGGCTGCGGCGATTGGCTTTATCTTCTGCATTTTTCAGTTCGATCTGTTCGGATATGATTCTTATGTTCCGGATGCGGACGAGGTAGAAAGCGTTGCACTGGATCTTGGCCCCTATCAGAATTACTGGGAATGGGATGATGCGGCTGAGTCGGTTTCCTATATGATGGACAGTGAGTATCTGCGGAAACATATGTTTCTGACGGATGTGGATGCGGTCTGCGAGCTGGCGCGGAAAAGTCAGGGAATCTATACCGATATGGAAGACCGCAGAGGAATCAATGTTCTGTATCGTCTGAAATCGGGCAAAGAGGTGAGCCGGCGCTTCTGGGTGGATTTTGCGGACGAAACGAACAGGGAGCTGCTCGACAGAGTGATTGGGACGGAGGCGTATCGAACCGGCTTTTATATGATCTCTCAGGAGAACATCAATACGGTCATCAGCGAGATGAAGCGGGAATGGGGGATTAGTTATACGAACGGGGCGATTTCCACCGATCTGCCTGTTTCCGAGTCGGAGCGGCTGCGGGAAATGTGGCTGAAGGATATGGAACAGTTCAATTTCACGATGGCAGGCAGCGAGAAGCCATGCGGGGAACTGAGCTGGCAGATCATTAACGGACACGTCAGAATGGAACTTCCGGTATACGAGAGCTTTACCAATACGATTTCCGTCCTGGAAGAATATCAGGCATACTATCCGGTGGAGCTGCGGGTGGAAGATATTCTCAGCATGGAAGTGACAAACTGGCATAATCAGCAGGAAAACGGCACCTGGACCACATATGAGGCGGTCAGGGTGGATGAGCCGGTATCCCCTGTTACGGCAGAGTTTACGGATCCGGAGGAAATCGCACAGATTGCGGAAAATATTTATCCGGGGTCGCTGGATACCTTCTGGATGTCGAATGCCTTTGAAAGCGGCTATGAAGTCGTCGTTACGTTTAAAACGGACTCGGCATATCCGTATAATAGAGGATATACTGATTATTCGTTCCTGTCAGGGCAGATACCGGATTTTGTGCTGGAGAAAACGGCCTATGGTGAGAACAATTAAAGAATCATAAAATCATAATCATAAAATCATAAAATGAAAGAATTATAAAAAAGAATCATAAATAAAAAGAAACTTAAAAACATAAAAAATGCACAGTGAAACGCGGGGCTGTCTGCTTTATATAATGCTTGATAAAGAAGGCAGTTTCTGCGTTTACTGTATTTCCCAGAAATGATCAGGTATATTTTGAAGCATAAAGTAAAAGGTTAAGAAGGAAAATATAAGGAAAACATTAAGACATTAAGAAAGAAAAGAACAGGAATCGAGGATTAGGAAAAAAGTTAAGAAAAAAGTTAAGAAGGAACAGTTTAAAAAATCAGTTTAAAGAGCAGATAAATTAAAGACAGATAAATTTAGATAGATTTTTTTAGATAGATTTAGATTTTAGATAGATTTAGATTAAAGAACAGATCAGGAATAAAAAAACAGGAAGAAAATGTTAAGAAATATTAAGAATTGGAGCAGGAAAAAACAGTACCACTTTATGGAAATCTGTTATATAATAGGATGAATATAACAGGGTAAAAAGAAACGACAGGAGAAAGGCAAGGGATTATGAAACAGGCAGAACCCGTTATCTGCGTTAAGGATTTATATAAGATCTACCGGGTCGGAGAGACAAAAGTGCGTGCGCTTAACGGCGTGGACTTTACGATCAACAGAGGCGATTTCTGTTCCATCGTGGGCACATCGGGATCAGGAAAATCCACGCTGTTAAATATGATGGCAGGTCTGGAGAAACCGACCAGGGGCGAGATCATCATTGCAGGAGAGCATATGGAGAAAAAATCGGAGAACCAGCTCGTCGCCTTCAGGCGGGAGCATATCGGATTTATTTTTCAGTCCTTTAACCTGATGGGAACGATGAATGCCATCGAAAATGTGGCCCTGCCGCTTACTTTTCAGGGAGTGGACAGGAAATCCCGCAACAGGAAGGCGGAAGGAATGCTGGATCTGGTGGGACTTACGAAACATAAAAAGCATAAGCCGAATCAGATGTCCGGAGGACAGCAGCAGCGTGTCGGCGTCGCGCGCGCGCTGGTGGTGGAGCCGGAAATCATATTTGCGGACGAGCCCACCGGAAATCTGGACTCCAATACATCGGTGGAGGTTATGAATCTGATGAAGAAGATCGTGCGGGAGAAGAACCAGACGCTTGTCATGGTAACCCATGATAATTATCTGGCAGGGTTTGCGGATGTGATTCTGCACATCAGGGACGGGAAGATCGTACAGATAGATGATAATCGAGGGAAGGAAGAAAACGAGAATGTGCAAGAGACAAATGTGTAAAAGAGGAATACTCAGCCTGATATTGGCGGCGATGTGTTTTCTGGCGGAACCGTCAGGGTTTTATGTGAATGCGACGGAGCCGGCATCGCCGGCGGTTGAGACGCCGGAGGGCGCTTTGCCGGGAGATACGGGGGCGCGGACAGCGAGTCAGCCCCAGACAACTGATCCGGCAGGAGCGGCAGGAAATCCACAGGACAGCGGACAGGCGGTGACAACAGATAATCCGGGAACGGTCCAGACTGCGCCGCAGACGCCATCTGACACAACCAATCCTTCTGCGCCGCAGACGCCGTCTGCCGCAACTGACCCTTCTGCGCCGCAGACACCATCTGCAACAACCAATCCTTCTGCGCCGCAGACACCATCCACCGCAACTGACCCTTCTGCACAGCCGGACCTGACAGCGCAGAAGAATGCGGCAAAAGAGGAGCTTCTGAATTATATGCAGGAGCTGCAGAAGAGGCATAATCTGGACGATGCGGGTATGGGAAAGCTGAACGGTATCTATACGGAGGCCGTAAATCAGATTAATAATGACACGAAAATGACCGAGGATGAATTGTCTGATTTTGTCCTTTTAAGGAAGGTAAGTCTCGAAAACGCGGCCAGCGCCTATATAAACAGTAAGAACGACAACGACTCCTCCAACATCAGGGTGGATGATCCGAACCGGATTATCACCGACGATGACAGGGCGGATGCGGATGCGGATCTGCTCTATTACATGCAGAGTCTGGAAGTGCGGTACCGGCTGGATGAAAAAATGATGGAGAATCTGCACAAGGTATTCGACAGTGCGGTCTACTATATTGCCAATACGGAAATGACGGTGTCCGAGCTGGCGGCGTATGTTTCCTCGACGAAAGGAAGTCTGGAATCGGCTGCCGTAGCCAATGTTACGGTTACGACCAGTGAGTTCATTCAGGTGGGCGATAACTGGGCGACGCCGACGGTCGGCTATGGACAGAAGGTTTCCATCGTGCTGCCGATTATCAATTTCGGTACGGAGGAGCTGAACGACCTGATCATCGAGCCGGCCACATCCACGCTGGTGACGGAATGGCCCTTTGTGCCGGATAAAACAAGCTATCTGCAGACGGAACCCTATATCCCGGGAAATCAGACCTATGATTCGGCCATGCAGAACCGCAGGGAGTTCACCTTCCAGTTTACGGCGAGAGAAGATGTCATGAGCGGATATTACCCGCTGAAATTCCGTATCTGGTATACCAAATCCGGAATCCGCTGTGAAGAACCCGCGGAAGTGACGGTTTATGTCCGTACGGTCGGACGGCCGGGAAGCGGAACGATCGGCGGCAGCGGGGAAGAAAGCAGCGGTGCGAAGCCGAGAATTATCGTAACAGGTTTCGAAACGAATCCCTCACAGGTTTTTGCAGGAGATACCTTTGTATTGAATATTCATGTGAAAAATACGTCCAAAGAGCTGGCAGTAACCAACCTGTTGTTTGACCTGCAGGCAGCGGTGGAGGGAGAAGACAAGACCAACACTTATGTGGCTTTTTTACCGACTTCGGGTTCCAGCTCGATCTATATGGACAAGATTTCACCGAACACGGATGCGGTCATCGAGATCGAAATGACGGCGAAAGCGGACCTGGCGCAGAAGCCCTATGTGCTTGACGTAAACATGAAATATGATGCCGGCTCGATGTTTGATCTGACCGATAAGGCGAGCGTATCCATACCGATTAATCAGGAGAGCCGCTTCGACATCAGCACCCCGGAGATCGTGCCCGACAGCATTACGGTAGGTTCTCAGTCCAATGTGATGTTCAGCATTTATAATACGGGCAAAACAACGCTTTATAACGTACAGGTAAAGATGCATGCGGATTCGATCAGCGAGTCTACGGCATTTGTGGGAAATCTTGCGTCCGGCGCGACCGGCAATGTGGATGTGATGGTGACCGGTGCGGCGCCCACAATGGACGATGGCACAATCAATGTGGATATTTCCTATGAGGATAATGCGGGCAATGTGACGACGGAGACGAAGACCATTACCCTGTATGTCACGGAAGAGATTTATGAGGATTTCGTTTCCGATGATATCATGATGGATATGGGAGAGGGCGAAATGGAAGAAGGCACAGGAAAAGGAAAGATCATCGCGATTGTCGTAGTTGCCGTACTCGCGGCGGTGGTCATCGGTATCTTCGTCTTCGTGCGCCTTCGGAAAAAGAAAAAAGAGGCGCTCCTGTTAGCGGATGATCTGCTCTCAATCGAAGAAGACAAGCATTGAAAGGACATGGTTTAAAATATGAAATTCCTTGATTTACTGCGTATGAGCAGCAGTAACCTCTGGAAGAGAAAGGTCAGAACGATTCTGACGGTGCTTGGCGTTGTCATCGGTGTCGCTTCTATCGTGGTAATGATATCCCTCGGACTGGGACTCAGCCGCTCGCTGATGGAGGAGTATGAATCCTATGGGAGCCTGACGGAAATTACGGTATATGAGCCTTACTCTTATGACGGAAACGATAAGGACATCAAGCGGCTGGATGATGAACTGATCAGAACGATCGAAGGCATAGAGCATGTGGAGGATGTCTATCCGGTCATGCAGATGTCGGCAATCGCCAGATACGGCGCTTATGAGAACTATCTGATGCTGCGGGCGATGCCTGTGGAGGCGATTGCCAATCTTGGCATTGAGATAGGGGAAGGAAGCCTTCCTTCCGCGTCGGATGACGAGCTGAAATTTTTCTATGGCTATCAGGTGATACAGGACTTTACCAATTCCAGGACGGGAGCCGGGTACTGGCAGACAGGACAGCTGCCGGATATCGATATGATGAATGATCCGATTTTCATTATTTTTGATACGGATGCTTACTGGCAGTCCAAGTCACCGGGCGGGGAAGGGCAGCAGCCGGTTAAGCCGCCCAAGAAATATCTGATCGAGGCTTCCGGCGTACAGCTGACGCCGCCGGAAGGCGAGTATGCAATGTATGGCTGGTATACCTTTTGTGACATTGAGAAACTGATTCCGGAGTTAAAGAAAATTTTTAAGAATAAAGTCATTCCCGGACAGCCTTCTACCAAAACGGGAAAACCGTATAAAGAAATTTTTTATAATCAGCTGCTCGTACAGGTGGATGAGCTGGATAACGTGACCGATATTCAGTCACAGCTTACGGAAATGGGATATGAGGCGAACAGCAACGCGGAATGGATTGAATCCAACCAGAAAACGATGGGATATGTGCAGGCCGTGCTCGGCGGCATTGGCGCGGTGTCTTTGTTCGTGGCGGCGATCGGCATTACCAATACGATGATGATGTCCATTTATGAACGGACGAAGGAGATCGGCGTCATGAAGGTGCTCGGCTGTGATCTGCGTAATATCCGTTCTCTGTTTCTGATGGAGGCGGGTTTTATCGGTTTCATCGGCGGTGTA
>CALDLG010000042.1 GCA_937910785.1 uncultured Lachnospiraceae bacterium
CCATACTGGGTCGTTCTGCGTATGTTAGCCTTTTTCCGTTGTGGAGCTTCTGGCGCGGATCAGGGCTAACATACGCAGAACGACCCAGTATGGCAGCCCGGATGGTGTTTCCGCTTTCCCGGTCCTTTCTTCGGAAAAGTCCGCGGTTTCGGAAGAAATTATCACCGTCGGGGAACTGGCGATGAACCTGAACGACTATACGCTTTCCAAAAACGGAAAGCCTGTGGAACTGACTGCGAAGGAATTTGAAATTCTGCGGCTTCTCATGCAGAATCCAAAGAAGGTTTACACGAAGGAACAGCTCTATTCCCTCGTCTGGAAGGATGCTTATCTGGGGGACGAAAACGCTGTCAACGTGCATATCAGCAGACTGAGAAACAAAATCGAGGAGGATTCCCGCAATCCGAAATATGTTCTTACGGTCTGGGGGATCGGATATAAACTGGGGAGCTGAAGCAATGCATATTTTTCTGATTTTTATCATTCTGTTTTTAGCGGCGTTGATTCTGTATCAGCATTTTGTCTTTCGTACAGATATGAAAAAGAAACTTCGGGAAATGGGAGAAAAGCTGAAAGAAATCAACGATACGGGAAGCAGCGGGAAGGTCTTTGTCTTTACGGACAGTCCGGAGCTGACGGAGCTTGCGGCACAGATTAACCGGCTTTTGGAGGAGCATCTGAAAACAAGAGCGGATTTTCACCGTTCCGAAGTGGCTTCCAAAAAGATGTTATCGAATATTTCCCATGATATTAAAACACCGATGACCGTTATTCTGGGGTATCTGGAAATTCTGCGGATGAATGGCGGGCATTCGGATGAAATGCTGGAAAAGACGGAGCGCAAGGCAAAAGAAGTTATGGAACTGATCAATCGGTTCTTTACGTTGGCAAAGCTGGAATCCGGAGATATGGCGTTTGAACTTTCCCGTATGGATCTTTGTGAGGTGTGTCGTGAAGGCATTTTGGATTTTTATGAGTTATTGACAAAAGAGGCTTTTACCGTCGATATCGAATTGCCGGAAGAGCCTGTTTATGTGGCGGGAAACAGAGAGGCCATAGGGCGTATCATGTCCAATCTGATCTCCAATGTGATCCGTTACGGAGCCGAAGGAAAATATCTCGGTCTGTCTTTACGGACGGAAGAAGACCGGGTATTGCTTGCGGTAACGGATAAGGGAAAGGGAATTGACAAAGCGTTTGCGGACAGTGTTTTTGAACGTCTTTTTACGATGGAAGATTCCCGGAACCGCAGCATACAGGGTAACGGCCTTGGTCTCGCAATCGCAAGGAATCTTGCGCTGCAGCTTGGCGGAGACATTACGCTTCAAAGTATTCCATGGGAAAAGACGACCTTTACCTTCAGCCTGCCCCAGATCCGCCCGGATCAACATCCCCTGTCCTGATCAGATTTTTTCTTCGAAAGAAATTCGTAAGAATTACGCAACAGTTTTGAAAATCCGGGCTGTTACAATGGAATTCAGAAAGGGGGCAGATAAAATGCCATATTTATTACAGACCAATCATCTGACGAAAACCATTGGCGGCAGAGAGATCGTATCGGATGTCAGCCTTCATGTGAAAAAAGGAGAGATCTATGGATTTCTCGGCCCGAACGGAGCCGGAAAGACGACCATCATGAAAATGCTGACGAATCTCTGGAAACCGACAAGCGGGGACATTGAACTTTTCGGAGAGGCGCTTACACCGAAATCTTATGAGGTACTGAAACGGGTGGGGAGCATGATCGAATTTCCCGTTTTTTATGAGCATATGACAGGATATGAGAATCTCAGGCTTCATTGTGAATACATGGGATATTATCAGCATGGCAGCATCGAAAAGGCGCTTGAGCTGCTTGAATTGACGAAAGCGGCGGGAAAGCAGGTGCGGAATTATTCTCTTGGCATGAAAGAACGCCTTGGGATCGCGAGAGCAATTCTCACAGGACCGGAGCTTCTGATTCTCGATGAACCGACCAATGGGCTTGATCCGGCGGGGATGAAGCAGATCCGTGGTCTTTTCAAAAAGCTTTCGGTGGAATATGGAATAACCATTATGGTTTCCAGCCACATTTTGTCGGAAATAGAAAGCATTGCCGATACGATCGGTGTCATAGCACAGGGAAAAATGAAACAGGAGATCAGTCTGAAAGAAATCGAGCAGATGAACTTTGCCTGTCTGGAGCTGATCGTTCTGGATGTAAAGCGGGCGGCTTTTGTATTAAGCGATAAACTGGGAATTTCCAATTTCAGGATTATGGATCAGGGGGAAATCCGCATATATGATACGACTGTTTCCACACAGGAATTGTCCAGAACGCTTATTATGAACGGCGTTGAAGTGACAGCGCTTGGTAAAAAATCCGAAACGCTGGAGGATTATTTCCTGAAACTGACTGCGGAAACCGGGAAGGAGGCATAAGCTTATGTTAAAGCTAATCAAACTGGAATGGAAGAAAAACAATGTTGCCAGAAGCATCCGCGCAGCTTGTATTATGACGGCGGTATTGACGCTTTTTGTTACCGCAATGGCCGGAGAACTGCACGATGAAATGCCGATGGAACTCTATGGAAAAAGCATGATCGATGCAACGGTGGATATTTTCGCTCATATATCATGGATTATTTTTACAGGTGTCATGCTTGCCATATATATTGTAGGGGCATACGAAACGAAAACCATGAATCTGATGTTTTCCTATCCGATTCATCGTAAAAAAATTTTGTTTTCAAAAATGCTGGCCGTATGGGTCTTTAATTTTTGCGGACTGGCTGCCGGGAAACTGCTTATGTATGGAACATTGTTTCTTATGAAACCGTATACACGCGTGACTGTCGTAGATATTCCGTTGGGGACCGCGGAATTCTGGCTGAAGCTGTTTCTTGGTTCCGCGGCGATGGTGAGCATTACATTCATTGCTTTACCGATCGGATTAAAATTCCGTTCAACGAAGTCAACCATTGTTGCGGCAGTCATCATTACTCTTTTTACACAGGGAAATATCGGAAGTTTTTCACTTGCAGGCAGTATTCCCTTTTATGTGCTCCTGTTCATTCTGGCAGCCGTATCGGTCGTTGCGGCAGTCTATGATGTGGAAACAAAAGATGTGATGTAGAGGGGGGGATTCCCCCTCTTTTCAGTCTTCTTCAATGACATGGATTTCCAGATAATCAAAACAGATTTCCTCGATAAAATTGTCCTGTGTGAACCGGGTCTTATCATGCCTCTTAAAATCCTGAATATTGGCATCCAGCCAGATTGGCTTGCCCAGATCGAACTGATAACAGATTTCATCGAGCGCATGAAAAACTTTGTGCGTCCTCGTTTCGTTACTGTCATCGCAGATTACGGTATCCTTTAACATATGATTGTTCTGAAATTCCTTTGCCCACAATCGAAACATAAACAGTTCCCACCTTATTTCTGAAAATTTCTGATTTTTCAATCTACTATACAGGTATTTTTTTCAAATGTAAATGGCAGATGGCTATTCCTCTTTTCTTTTTTTCTGAAAATGTTAAAATAGAATGCATAACAGGCAATTTTCATAAAGGCAGGCGGAAGGATGAAAACAACCGGGACAGATCGGAAATTCAACGGAAAGGAAAATATTGCGGAATTACCAAAAGATAAACGATTCCAGAAATACACGTTCGGGCTCGGTTTCCTGCTGGCGCTGTCTTTCGTGCTCGGCGGCATGCTTACCAATGAGCGCCGCACATGCCGCACCCCGCTGGAATTGATTCAGATGCTCGCCATACTATGCATTATGACATTTATGTCATCTATTGTGACGGGGCTGCTTTTCATGCTCCTTACCGGGTTGAGGAACGGATGCGGCAGAAGCAGGGCAGCCGGAATGGAATATGAGAGCCGGCAGGCATTTGCTTTTTATACGGTGGTTATTTTACTTTGCTGGCTGCCGGTCTTTCTTGCATATTATCCCGCCGTATTCGCATATGATGCGGAGGGGCAGCTTTATCAGGTTCTGGCGCATGATTATAGCACCCATCATCCGCTGATACATACACTATTCCTGGGGGCCTTTTATAAACTGGGAGAAAAACTGCCGGGGTCTTTTTCTTCGGGAATGGCGCTGCATTCCATCGTTCAGTTATTTCTCATGGCGGTAATTCTGGCATATGCGCTTACTTTTTTATATCGTGAAAAGTCATCCTGGGTGATGCGCATTCTGCTGCTTCTTTTTTATGCGCTGTTTCCGGCCAATTCGATTCTGGCGGTCAGCACGACCAAAGACGTGCTCTTTTCGGGGCTGGTTCTTTTATATACGCTGAAGCTGTATCAATGGTGCTGCGAAGGCGGGGAAGAGAGAAAGGAATCCGATATTCTGTTTATTCTGATTTCGGCGCTGATGCTTCTGTTTCGAAACAATGCAGTTTATGCCTGGCTGCTCTGTCAGCCGTTTCTGCTTTATTTCACAGGGAAAAAGGGAAGGTTGAAACGGTATGCTGTGATCGCGGCGGCGACGCTTCTTGCATTCGGTGTGGGAAGCATGGGATTAAAAGCGTCCATGTCCGCGCAGCGCGGAAGTCCGAGGGAAATGCTCAGCGTGCCGTTGCAGCAGATGGCCAGAACGCGGGTGATGCATGAATCGGAAATCGATGATGCCACGCGCAAAAAGCTGGATGAATATCTTCCTGCGGAATGGGTGTTTGCCGCCTATAATCCCTATCTGGCTGATCCGGTGAAAAACCGCGCCGTCATACATGACGATCCGGCAGGACTGATCAAAACATGGGCGGAGCTTTGCAGGCAGTTTCCCTTAACCTATGTGGATGCTTTTCTGGATAATTCGATCGGTTACTGGTATCTTGCGGATAAGACGCACGCAGCCATTTACGGTGCCGGAACGGAGAGCGGTTTCGGATACCTTTCGACGGATAACAGGACGATGCCGGCCGGGTATGAAATCGTAGAGCACAGCTATCTGCCCGGACTCCGAAGCTTCATGGAACGAATCATATCGGATAATGAATATCAGAAAATTCCGCTGCTGCCGGTGATTTTCTCGCCGGCATTTTACTGGTGGATGTTATGTCTGTATATGGCTTTTTTCCTGTACAGGAGAGAATACAGGATGCTGATACCCGCGCTTTTTCTGACCGCATATTATCTGACGCTTCTGTTGTCCCCGACGGTACTGATACGCTATATGTATCCGTTTGTGGTTACCTGCCCCGTGATGTTGTGTCTGGTAAGTCAGTTTCCGGAAAAAATGGGCGTGAAAAATAGACAATAAAAATTAAAATTTGATAAAAAAATTGTGAAATATATACATTTGCCGGGAAATATGTTAAAATACATTTATATTCAAAATAAATGCCGCAGAAGGCATGACTCAGGGAAAATGTGTGTAAAAGGAGCATAAAAACTGAATATGGACGTTAGTACAGATAGAAATGATATAGACAGCTGGAAAGAAGTGACACTGATTTACAATTCGGCATTAAAGCAGATTTCGACGAAACTGGAAATATTGAACGATGAGTTTCAGCATGTACACAGATATAACCCGATAGAACATATTAAATCCCGTATTAAGACGCCGGAAAGTATAGTTAAAAAATTGAAAAAGCATGGTTATGAATCCACGATCGGAAATATGGTGCGGTATGTCAATGACATTGCGGGTATTCGTGTTATCTGCTCTTTTACTTCCGATATTTATCAGATTGCGGAAATGATCAGCAATCAAAGTGACATCAATGTCATTTCGGTAAAGGATTACATTGTAAATCCGAAGCCGAGCGGTTATAAAAGTTACCATATGCTTGTGACGGTCCCGGTTTATCTGTCGGACCGCATAGAGCAGACGAAAGTCGAAATACAGATACGGACCGTAGCGATGGATTTCTGGGCAAGCTTAGAGCATAAAATACACTATAAATTTGAAGGAAACGCGCCGGACCGGATTAAGGAGCAGCTGGTGGAATGTTCCAGAATCGTATCGGATCTGGATGAAAGAATGCTGAATTTGAATAAGGAAATACAAAAGCTTGGAGAGGGATAGAGTTTCTATTCCTCTTTTCTTCGGAAGAAAAAAAGACGCCGGACTCCGGCCGGAGACGGTTCCATAAATGAGGAGTGCCCAGGCGTCTTACGACACCCGGGCTATTATGAAAAAATTTATCTATGTGTTTGTCACTTGTTATGATAGTTATAGTATAGACAAAAAATATGAATAAATTATGAACATGATGTGAAGTTATCGTTAATTCTTATAAAAAACGGAAAATAGTAAAAGAAAATATGTAAAAAATGCACAAAACTGCGGCGGATTGCAACAATGAGCTTTTCATGATATAATTGTCTGAACCAGCGTATGCCGTCTAAAGAGAAAGGGGCCGGAAAAATGGATACTTTTATGGATAAATTTGCGCAGAGGAAAAAGGCACAGGGTATGATCGATGCGAATGTCGCAGCCGACGCCGCGAAAATGGAGAAACTTCAGAAGCAGGTAAATGAATATGAACTGTTATTGCAGGAGATGCGTAAGGTTAACCTGAAAACCGCGGAAAATGCGGGGCAGATGCGTAAGGTACTGCAGACCTGGATGGAGCGGCTTGAAGCGCTTCAGATTGAAAACGCGGCACAGGCTGAGAGGGATCAGATCCTGTCTGAAATAAAAAACCGGCTGGAGGAACTGCCTATCATGATCGGGGAGCAGTGGCAGGAAGAGCTGTTAGCGGAAATGAAGCTGCAGCAGGACGCGACGGCCGAAGAGGCGAAGCGGCAGATGGAAGAAGCGTTCCGCCAGAACGAGGAGTTTTTTCACAAGGAGAGCGTGAAAGTTTACCGCAACGTGCAGGCGGCCATGACAGAGGAGCTTGAAAAACAGACGGAGACACTTTCGCTGTTACAGACGGAAACCGGAAGGAAACAGAAAGGGGTACTGCCGCTTACCGTTTTGACGCTGATTCTGCTGTTAGCAGATATTGCAATCCATTTATTCAGTATACTGAATATAAAACTGTTTTAACGGCGTGAACCCGCCGGGGCAATACGGCGATAAAAGAGAAGACGGCGGGACAGGAGATAATTATGGGAAAACAGAATTTTAAACCGGGCAATATGCTTTATCCGCTTCCGGCCGTGCTGGTCAGCGTGGCGGACAGGGAAGGGAACAGTAATCTTTTAACGATTGCATGGACCGGAACGATCTGCTCCGATCCGCCGATGGTATCGATCTCTGTCAGACCGGAGCGGTATTCTTACCACATGATAGAGGAAACGGGCGAATTCGTGATTAATCTGACGACGGAAAGGCTTGCGCGTGCCACCGATTACTGCGGTGTAAAGAGCGGGAAAGACGTGGATAAATGGAAAGAAACGAAGCTTCATAAAATACCTGGAGAGATCGTCCGTACGCCTATGGTGGAGGAAAGTCCCGTCAATCTGGAATGCAGGGTGACGGAAAAAAAGGAACTCGGTTCCCACCACATGTTTCTTGCGGAAGTAGTGGCAGTCCATGTGGATGAGCGTTATATGGATGAAACGGGCAGGTTTCGTTTAAATGATGCAAAGCCGCTTGTCTATTCCCATGGCAGATATCTTTCCACCGGAGACGAAATCGGCTTTTTCGGATACAGTGTGCAACGTAAAAAATAATTAATCGGATTTGGGCTGGAGCAGGCTGCCGCGGACGATGGCGCCGGCTCCATATTTTTTTCGGATCGAATCAAGCGCCTGTTCGAGACGGGCCTCCTTTGCGGCCGACATACGGGGACCGGAATCTTCTTTCATTTCCGGAACGGAGGGCAGGTCGAACAGACTGAGCTGAACGGGCTCCTGAGAGGAGACGAGTCTGGAAGAGCGGATTCCCAGTAATCTGACCGGGGTCCCGTCCCATAGTTCATCGAACAGGGCGCAGGCGGTTCGGTAGATCGTATCGCTGCCGGAGGTAGGGCTCTGCAGGGTCGTCTGGTGGGAAACTTTCCGGAATGTGTTATATTTGATCTCCACACTGATCATTTCGGCGTTCTGTCCCGCATTGCGAAGCCTGCGCGCAACGGATTCCGCAAGTTTCAAAAGCTCGTGCCGGGCTTCTTCTTTTGTCACGGCGTCTCTGGACAGCGTGGTGGAATTACCGATGCCCTTCGCTTCGGCCTGTTTTGTTTCCACAACGGAATCATCGATGCCGTTTGCATATTCCCAGAGGGTTTTTCCATGACTTTTTAAGTGCGCCGTCAGAATTGCGGGATCGCAGCCTGCCAGATCTCCGATTGTCATGATTTCCAGCTTGTGCAGCGTTTCGACGCTGGAATGGCCGCACAGAAACAGGGAAGAGACCGGAAGGGGCCACATCTTTTCCTGAATTTCGTAAGAATACAGGGTGTGCGTCAGATCCGGTTTTTTGAAGTCAGAGGCCATTTTGGCGAGCACTTTGCGGTCTGAAATGCCGATATTGACTGTAAAGCCGAGCTGCTTTCGGATTCTGGCGCGGATGTGTCCGGCAGCCTCTTCGGGAGAGGGAAAAAGCTCATTTACAGGGGTATAGTCCATATAACATTCGTCGATGCTGACCTGTTCTAAATCGGGGCATATATCGGACAGAAGCTGCATCAGTTCGCCGCTTCTTCTGTCATATAAATGATGGTCCGGCGCCTCGATATGAAGGCCCGGACATTTCCGCATGGCATTGACGATGGGCTCGCCCGTGACAATGCCGAAGGCTTTGGCCGGAATGGATTTGGCGAGCACGACGCCGTGCCGCTTCGCCATATCGCCGCCGATAATGGCAGGAATGGTACGCAGATCGACATGGCTGCCCTGTCTCAGTTTCTCCAGCGCGCTCCAGCTTAAATATGCGGAATTGACGTCGATATGAAAAATAATCTGTTCCATGAAACCAGGGCCTCCCTTCCTGCCAAAAGGTGCGCTGATAAGAGTTTCATGCCGCATCCTCTGACACCTGAACCATGTAAGTAAACTTACCACTCTATTTTATCACGAAAATCCCGGAAGGGAAGGACGAAATAGGGCGGAATATCTCTTTACTTTTCCGGGGAATACTGATAGAATATAAAATGTTACGAATTTGTTACAAAAAGCGTAGCTTTTCGGGAAGAATCGGAAAAATAAAAGAACAGGATTGATATTATTTATGAAATTTATCAGCAGACATTATAAAAAAATGAAAATTGCATATATTAAGGTTGCGGCGCTTGCGATTATGATTGCGGCTTTTTTCCTGCCTCATTATCAGAAACTGGAAAGTACGGGAGAAAATATTTTTGTTATCAGCCTGAACGGACAGGAAGTCGGCATCGTAGGAGATCTGGATAAGATCGACAGCTGTCTGATCAATGCCCGCAGGCAGATTGCGGGCGAAAGCGATGAGATGGTGCTGGCGGACAGCAATATTACTTATGAGGGACAGGAAGTATTGTGGGGGAAAATAGATGACGAGAGTGTCATAACTGATCATATGGCGGATGTTCTGCGCGGAAGCATCAAGGAAACCCTGAACCGGTCATATACGGTGAAAATCAATGAGTATACGGTAAACCTTTCCAGTACGGAAGAAGTGCTGGCTCTGCTGCAGGCATCGCTTGTAAAATATGACACAGAAAAAGAATACTATGTGGATCTTGTCATGGACCCGGACCGGGAGCTGAATGTCCTGACGACGGCTATTTACGCAAAGGAAGAAGCGGAAGAAGAACAGAGCATGATGGTAAGCGCCGGAATCGAAGCGGAGCTGGATGATTTGTTCGCTTCGGTGGAGCCGGATTACGAGAAGGACTTTTCCGACTACGAGCTGGGACTTCAGAAAATCGGATTCGGAGACACGGTGGAGGTCGTAGAGGCTTATCTGCAGGATTATGAGATTACATCCCTGCAGGATGCGATTGAGGAAGTGACGAAGGATCAGGAGAAGGAGCAGATCTACGAAGTGGTATCCGGTGATACGCTGTCGCAGATCGCGGAGCGGAACGAGCTGACGCTTGAGGCGCTGATCGCGATGAACGATACGATTGAAAACGAGAATTCCACCATTCGCGTAGGGGACGAGCTGATCATTACGGTGCCGGAGCCGGAGCTTTCCGTTGAGCGTACGGAAGAGGTCTATTACGAAGAGGATTATGAGGCGGAGATTATCTATGTGGATAATGACGACTGGTATACGACGCAGACCAAGACGCTTCAGGAGCCGTCTGCCGGGCATAGAATCGTTGTGGCGGATGTATCATACCGCAATAAGGAAGAAATAAACCGGGAGATCCTGAAAGAAGAGATTACCTATGAAGCGGTGCCCAAAATCGTGGAGCGCGGAACAAAAATTCCGCCCACCTATATCAAACCGATTTCGGGCGGAAGACTTTCATCGGGCTTCGGCAGAAGAAATGCCCCGACAAGAGGCGCGAGCACTTATCATAAGGGAATCGACTGGGCAACGCCGACCGGTACGGCCGTCATGGCCTCCTCTGCGGGAACCGTTGTCAAAGCCGGCTGGGGAAGCGGCTATGGCTATGTGGTTTATATCAATCATGCCGACGGCAGACAGACCAGATACGGACATCTGAGCAAAGTCCTCGTATCGACGGGACAGACCGTTTCACAGGGCCAAAAGATCGCGCTGAGCGGCAACACCGGCGTCAGCACCGGCCCCCATGTGCACTTTGAAATTTTAATCAACGGCTCCCAGGTCAACCCGATGGGTTATCTGAATTAAACGGCCGGACCGGTAAACTCCGGTTCATGCCGCAGAATTAAGGAAACGCGGGAACAGTCCGTCCTGTTCGGAAGAAGATTTACGCAGGCATCGTACTTTCGGATGCCCCGGAAAATCTCTTCACACTTTACAAATGTGAAAATTATGGTATACTGTAAGTTGATTGTTTGGGATAATCGGGATGCCGCTATATGGCGTCTCTTACCATACCCTCTATGCCGCAGCCGGGCTGCGGCTCAAATCAGGATGAAGAATGTCCATTTTTGGTGCATTTCAGGTTAGAAATTTCAGATTTTCGGGCAGCATTTTTCAGATGCGGATGCCATAGAAAATCTTTACACACTTAGATAGAGAAACAGACTGAAACAGGAACAGATAATAATATTTGCATTTGCATGAAAAGATGCAGGGGACTATATATGGAACAATATGCGATTAAAGGTGGCAATCCGTTGGTCGGGGAAGTCGAGATAGGCGGCGCCAAAAATGCGGCGCTGGCGATTCTTGCGGCAGCCGTCATGACGGATGAGACTGTTTTGATAGAAAATGTGCCGGATGTAAGAGATACCAATGTTTTACTGCAGGCGATGGAAAGTATTGGAGTCATTGTAACGAAGTTAGACAGACACACCGTAAGGGTGAACGCTTCCCAGGTCAATGATCTGGTGATCGAAGACGATTATATCAAAAAAATCAGGGCGTCCTATTATCTGATCGGCGCACTGCTCGGAAAATATAAGAAAGCAGAGGTGGCTCTGCCGGGCGGATGCAATATCGGTCTTCGGCCGATTGACCAGCATATCAAAGGGTTTCGTGCGCTTGGCGCCAATGTCAGAATTGAACATGGTCTGATCATTACCGAAACGGAGAAACTGGTCGGAAATCATATCTATATGGATGTCGTGACGGTGGGCGCCACGATTAATGTCATGATGGCGGCCGTTATGGCGGAAGGACAGACGATCATCGAGAATGCTGCGAAGGAGCCGCATGTTGTTGATCTGGCCAATTTCCTGAACAGTATGGGGGCCAATATCAAGGGCGCCGGTACGGACGTGATCAGGATCAAAGGCGTATCCGGACTGCATGGGACGGAATATACCATTATTCCGGACCAGATCGAGGCCGGCACATTTATGTTTGCCGCGGCGGTGACAAAGGGCGATGTGACGGTGAAAAATGTTATACCGAAGCATCTGGAATCCATCAGCGCGAAGCTTTTGGAGATCGGCTGTGAGCTGGAGGAGTCTGATGATGCCGTCAGGGTGGTTGCGTCCAAGCCTCTTGGACATACGCATGTGAAAACGCTGCCTTATCCGGGATTTCCTACGGACATGCAGCCTCAGATTACGGTTGCGCTGGGACTATCCGGCGGAACGAGTATTGTGACGGAAAGCATTTTCGAGAATCGTTTCAAATATGTGGACGAGCTTACCAGAATGGGCGCCAACATCAAGGTAGAAAGCAATACCGCCATTATAGACGGTGTGGAGAAATATACCGGGGCGAGCATTTCAGCGCCCGATCTGCGTGCGGGGGCGGCGCTTGTCATTGCGGCGCTGGCGGCGGAAGGCACGACCACGATCGACGAAATTCAGTATATTGAGCGCGGTTATGAGGACTTTGACCTGAAACTGCAGTCTCTTGGGGCACAGATTGAGAAGGTCAGTACGGAAAGAGAGCTGCAGAAGTTCAAACTGAAGGTAGTCTGAGATGATCCGATCCGGACGAAAGAAATTTTTGGAAGATTAAAAGATTGCTATTGACAGTGACATGGAATAGGTGTATGTTACTTGTAGATGTCATGCAGATATGAAAATTCAATATTGTGTGTTCTCTTATTCAGAGTGGTGGAGATACATAGGATCGATGAAACCACAGCAACCCCAAGATGGAAGGTGCTAACCTGAGCGAACAAACTGCCTTACGGCAGCTCGAACAATAAGAGGATTTGATTATCGACTGTCAGGTCCGCTTATTCAGATAAGCGGATTTTTTTGTACAGATTTGGCAGACAAAAGTAAATGAAAAAAGGAGAAAAGAAGAGATGGAAAAAAGATTATTTACTTCCGAATCAGTAACAGAAGGCCATCCTGACAAAGTCTGTGACGCGATTTCAGACGCCATTCTGGATGCCTGCATGGAAAAAGACCCGATGAGCCGTGTTGCCTGTGAGACAGCGACCTGTACAGGTTTTGTGCTGGTGACAGGAGAAATTACCACGAATGCCTATGTGGACATTCAGAAAATCGTACGCGATACCGTAAAGGAAATCGGTTATACGAAGTCAGAATACGGTTTCGACGGCAATACCTGTGCCGTTATGGTAGCGATCGACGAGCAGTCCGCAGATATTGCGATGGGCGTTGACAAAGCGCTGGAAGCGAAACGTCAGGAAATGTCAGAAGAAGAGATCGAAGCGACGGGCGCAGGAGATCAGGGTATGATGTTCGGATATGCGACCAACGAAACGGAAGAATATATGCCTTATCCGATTTCCCTTGCACACAAGCTGGCATTACAGCTGACGAAGGTTCGCAAGGACGGCACTTTAAAATATTTAAGACCCGACGGTAAAAGCCAGGTGTCCGTAGAATACGATGAGAACGGCAAGCCGGTAAGACTGGAAGCGGTTGTTTTATCGACACAGCATGATGCGGATGTGACGCAGGAGCAGATCCATGAAGATATTAAGAAGTATGTTTTTGATCCGGTACTTCCGGCAGAGCTGATCGATGCGGAGACCAAGTTCTTTATCAATCCGACAGGACGTTTTGTTATCGGCGGACCGCATGGAGATGCGGGGCTGACAGGCCGTAAGATCATCGTTGATACATACGGCGGATATGCGCGTCATGGCGGCGGCGCTTTTTCCGGAAAAGACTGCACGAAAGTCGATCGTTCCGCGGCATATGCGGCGCGTTACGTTGCCAAGAACATCGTGGCGGCAGGACTTGCCGAGAAATGTGAGATTCAGCTGTCCTACGCGATCGGTGTAGCGCATCCGACTTCCATTATGGTAGATACTTTCGGAACAGGCAAGGTAGCCGACGAGAAGCTGGTAGAGATCGTGCGCGAGCAGTTTGATCTTCGTCCGGCAGGCATCATCAGAATGCTCGACCTGCGTCGTCCGATCTACAAACAGACGGCGGCATACGGACATTTTGGACGTAATGATCTGGATCTTCCCTGGGAGAAGCTGGACAAGGTGGATGCTTTAAAGAAATATTTATAATTTCTGTAAGGAAGGATTTCCGTAATACAGAAAAGATTACCGTAAAAGGATATGTCGAAAGGCATATCCTTTTTTGGCAGAATATTGTATAATATTGGAGCGGAAGGTATTTTGTCAGTGATTGTGAGAAAGAATAGAAACGGATAAAAAGGTTAAGAACGAATAAGAACAGAGGTAACCATGGCATTTGCACATTTACATGTCCATACGGAATACAGTCTTCTGGATGGCTCTAACAAAATTAAAGAATATGTCAGGCGGGTAAAAGAGCTTGGCATGGACAGCGCGGCAATTACGGACCATGGCGTCATGTACGGCGTCATCGATTTCTATAAGGCGGCCAAAGAGGCGGGAATTAAGCCGATTCTTGGATGTGAGGTTTATGTAGCCCCTAATTCCCGCTTCGATAAGGAACTGACCGGCGGGGAGGACCGGTATTACCATCTCGTTCTGTTAGCGGAAAATAATATCGGTTACGAGAACCTGACGAAAATCGTCAGCAGGGGCCATACGGAAGGCTATTATTACCGGCCTCGTGTGGATATGGAAGTTCTGCGGGAATTTCATGAGGGAATCATCGCGCTTTCCGCCTGTCTGGCGGGCGAGGTGCAGCGTTATATTCAGAAAGGCTTGATCGAGGAAGCGAAGAAGTCCGCAAGGAAGTATGAGGACTGCTTCGGTAAGGGTAATTTTTTCCTGGAACTGCAGGATCATGGCATTCCGGCGCAGAAAACGGTTAATACGGCGCTGCTTAACATGAGCAGGGAGCTGGAGATTCCCCTTGTTGCAACCAATGACGTTCATTATACTTATGCGGAGGACGAAAAATCCCACGATATTCTGCTTTGCCTGCAGACGGGTAAAAAGCTGGCGGACGAAGACCGTCTGCGCTATGTGGGCGGACAGTATTATGTGAAGAGCGAAGAGGAGATGAAAGGGCTTTTTCCGTATGCATGGGAGGCGGTGGAGAATACCCAGCGCATTGCGGACCGCTGCAATGTGGAGATCGAATTCGGCGTTTACAAGGTGCCGCATTATGAGGTGCCGGAAGGCTATGACTCCTGGGGGTATTTAAATAAGCTGTGTCTGGAAGGACTTTCAAGGCGTTATCCTGCGGATGACGGTACGCTGAGGAAGCGGATGGATTATGAGCTGGATATCATTCATACGATGGGATTCGTGGATTATTTTCTGATCGTCTGGGACTACATCAATTACTGCAGAGAGAACGGCATTGCGGTCGGACCGGGGCGAGGCTCCGCGGCGGGAAGCATCGTATCCTACTGTCTGCGGATTACGGATATCGATCCGATCAAATATAATCTCCTGTTCGAGCGTTTTCTGAACCCGGAGCGTGTCTCCATGCCGGATATCGACGTGGATTTCTGTTTTGAGCGCAGACAGGAAGTGATCGATTATGTCGGCCGGAAATACGGTTCGGATAAGGTGGTGCAGATCGTAACCTTCGGTACGATGGCGGCCAAGGCTGTTATCCGGGATGTGGGACGCGTTATGGACCTTCCTTATGCTTATGTGGATTCGATCGCCAAAATGGTGCCAAAGGAGCTGAACATCACCATCGACAAGGCGCTGGATATGAATCCGGAATTTAAGAAGCTTTATATGGAAGAAACACAGGTGCGGGAGCTCATTGATATGTCGAGACGTCTGGAAGGACTGCCAAGGCATACCTCCACACATGCCGCGGGCGTGGTGATCTGTCCGGCTGCCGCGGAAAATTATGTACCTCTCTCCAGGGGCGCGGACGGTTCCATCAATACACAGTTTACAATGACGACGATTGAAGAGCTGGGACTTCTGAAAATGGATTTTCTGGGACTGCGTACACTGACCGTTATTCAGAACGCCGTTGCCATGGTAGAGAAAAACAAAGGAATTCGGATCGATATCGATAACATAGATTATAATGATCAGGCGGTGCTTGCGTCCATCGGAACCGGGCGGACAGACGGCGTGTTCCAGCTGGAAAGCGGCGGAATGAAGAACTTCATGAAGGAGTTAAAACCCAGAAGCCTGGAAGATGTTATCGCGGGGATCTCCCTGTATCGTCCGGGGCCGATGGATTTTATTCCAAAATACATTAAGGGTAAGAACAATCCGGATTCCATTACCTATGACTGTCCGCAGCTGGAATCGATTCTGGAGCCGACCTATGGCTGTATCGTTTATCAGGAGCAGGTTATGCAGATTGTGCGCGAGCTGGGCGGTTATACGATGGGGCGAAGCGATCTGGTGCGTCGTGCCATGAGTAAAAAGAAGCAGTATGTCATGGAACAGGAGCGGAAGAACTTTACTTATGGCAATCCGGAGGAGGGTGTGCCCGGCTGTGTTGCGAACGGCATCAGTGCGCAGGTGGCGGATCATATATACGACACAATGATGGATTTTGCCAAGTATGCTTTTAATAAATCCCATGCGGCATGCTATGCGGTGGTGGCATACCAGACGGCTTATCTGAAATATTACCATCCCATCGAATTCATGGCGGCGCTTCTTACCTCCGTGATCGATAATTCCGGCAAGGTTTCCGAATATATTATGGGCTGCCGGAGCATGGGCATCGGGATTCTTCCGCCGGATATCAACGAGGGAGAAATCGGTTTTTCCGTATCGGGGAATTCCATCCGCTACGCATTAACGGCGATCAAGAGTGTGGGGCGGCCCGTGATCGAGACGGTTGTGGAGGAAAGGAGGCTGAGGGGGCCTTATACGAACCTGAAGGATTTTATTTCACGGATGGCTGACAGAGAAGTGAATAAACGGGCCATTGAAAATTTCATCAAGGCGGGCGCGATGGACAGTCTGGGCGGAACGAGAAAACAGTTCATGAGCGTTTATGTGCAGATTCTGGAGAGCATTCATCAGGACAAAAAGAACAATATGGCAGGACAGATCTCGCTGTTCGACATCGCCGGAGAAGCGGAAAAGGAGAATTATGAAATTAAGCTTCCGAATGTGGGAGAATACTCGAAAGAGACCAGGCTGAGCTTCGAAAAAGAAGTGCTCGGCATTTATGTCAGCGGGCATCCGATGGAAGAATATCAGGAGATCTGGAAGAAAAATATTACCAATAAAACTTCTGATTTTCTGCTGGATGAAGAAAATGACACAACTGTCGTAAAAGACGGGCAGTCCGCCGTCATCGGCGGCATTATCGCGGATAAAAGGCTGAAATATACGAAGAAAGAAAAGGTGATGGCCTTTTTGCAGATAGAGGACCTTCTCGGAACGGCGGAAGTCATTGTATTTCCGAGAGATTATGAGAAATATTCGGAGAAGCTGACCGAGGACAAAAAGGTGTTTGTCAAAGGACGGGTTTCCGTGGAGGACGAAAAGGATGCCAAGCTGATCTGTGAAAAGATCATAACCTTTGAGGAAATGCCGAAGAAGCTTTGGATCAAGTTTCCGAACCGGGAGGCTTTTGAGGAAAAGGAAGCGGAGCTGATGGCGTCGCTTCGGGATTCCGAAGGCGGGGACAGTGTGGTAATCTATATTGAAAATCCCAAGTCGATGAAAACGCTGCCATCCAATCAGAACGTCAATGCGGACGGAGAACTGATTGACCGTCTGGAATCGCTTTATGGAAGGGAAAATATCAGAGTCGTTTAAAAAGGATTGAAAACCCGCTGTAATTGGAGTAAAATGGAATCGGTTATGATCCGGATAGATTCGCAGACTGGGAAAGGACATGGTTATCAAGATGGCAAAGGACATTAAAACGATAGGAGTTTTAACGAGCGGAGGCGATGCACCGGGCATGAATGCCGCGATTCGTGCGGTCGTCAGAAAGGGGCTTGCCAACGGCGTCAGAGTCAAGGGCATCAAAAAAGGCTATCTGGGCCTGATGAATGAAGAGATCATAGATCTGGAGAAATGGTATGTTTCCGATACCATTCAGCGCGGCGGAACCATTCTCGGAACGGCACGCTGCTCGGAGATGCGTACGGAAGAAGGACAGCAGCGGGCGGTTGAGGTCTGCCGGAAATATAAGATTGACGGTCTTGTCGTGATCGGGGGAGACGGTTCCTACCGCGGTGCGCAGGCGCTTTCCAGACTCGGCATCAATACCATCGGCCTGCCGGGCACAATCGATCTGGATATTGCCTGTACGGAATATACGATCGGTTTTGATACGGCGATCAATACCGCAATGCAGGCGATCGACAAGGTGCGTGACACCTCATCCTCTCACGAGCGATGCAGCATTATAGAGGTTATGGGAAGAAATGCAGGCTATATCGCTTTATGGTGCGGTATTGCCAACGGTGCGGAAGATATCCTGATACCGGAGAAATATGATTATAACGAACAACAGATCATCAACAATATTATTGCCAACAGAAAGCGCGGAAAGACTCATCATATCATTATCAATGCGGAGGGAATCGGGCATTCCACGTCCATGGCGCGCCGGATCGAAGCGGCAACGGGAATTGAAACAAGAGCAACGATCCTCGGCTACATGCAGCGCGGTGGTTCTCCGACCTGTAAGGACCGTTACTATGCTTCCATCATGGGCGCTTACGCGGCGGATATTCTGTGTGAGGGCAAAACCAACCGGGTTGTAGGCTATCAGCATGGAGAATTTCTGGACTTCGATATCGAAGAAGCGTTGAATATGAAAAAAGACATTCCGGAGTATGTATTTGAAGTCAGCAAGATTCTTTCCTTATAGAAATCACTTCCCCATATGATGGGAACGTCATATGGGGAAGTTTTTTAAATAACAGGAAATTTCGACACAGTGTGGAAGAACCGTAATAGGAAATTGTTGTAATGTAAACTATTTGAGGGAGAATGCGGAGCATTCTCCGAATCATCGCCGCCGGGCGATGATTTGTTCTATAATAGGAGATTTCGACACAGTGTGGAAGAACCGAAGGTTCTTCCGAACATAATGCCGAAGGCATTTTGTTCTAT
This sequence comes from uncultured Lachnospiraceae bacterium, assembly GCA_937910785.1. Classification (GTDB taxonomy): domain Bacteria; phylum Bacillota; class Clostridia; order Lachnospirales; family Lachnospiraceae; genus UBA3282. Next base: position 18,873 of record CALDLG010000042.1, read on the forward strand.
ATCAGGTTGAAAGATGCCTTGGGTGAACTGTGAGAAAGGAATGGTATTCAGAATGAAAATAACGATTATTCATGGGCAGAGCCATAGGGGCTCTACCTTTCATATTGCAGAAATGCTTGCGGAAAAACTGAACGGGGAAGTGAAAGAATTTTTCCTGCCGGAAGATTTCGGAGAATTTTGTATTGGCTGTACAGCCTGTTTTGCCATATCCGAAACCAAATGCCCTCATTTTGAAAAGCTGTCTCCCATCACAGAAGCGATGGATGAAGCGGATGTAATTATACTGGCAAGTCCCGTTTATGTATACCATGTAACGGGCGCCATGAAAGCGTTTCTTGACCATTACGGATGGAGGTGGATCGTACACCGCCCCGAAGAAAGGATGTTTTCCAAGCAGGCTGTCTGCATTTGTACGGCGGCCGGAGCCGGGATAAAAAGCACAAACCGGGATATGGCCCACAGTACCTTCTTCTGGGGAATTGCAAAGACCTGGCGGTATGGTACGGCGGTCATGGAGACTTCATGGGAGAGAGTTGATGCCGGGAAAAAACGGGCGATAGAGCGAAAGGTGGAGACGCTGGCCAGGAAAGTCACCAAAAGGCATGGACATGTGAAAACACCATTTAAAACCAGAATATTTTTTCTTGTTATGCGCCAGATGCAGAAGCGCGGCTGGAATGAAGCGGATGTAAATTACTGGAAAGAAAAAGGATGGACGGAGAAATGCCGTCCCTGGCATGAAAAGGAGCGAAAACATTCATGATTACGAGTCATTCCAATAAAGGTGTGAGAGAGGTCATACAGCTGCAGCAGAAGGCGAAGGAGCGGAAGGAGAAAGGTCTTTTTGTGGCGGAGGGCGTGAAAATGTTTCTGGAAGCGCCATTGGAGCGGATTATGAAGGTCTACGCCGCAGAGAGCTTCGCAAAGCAGGCGCCGTCTTCATGCAGGGAGAAGCTGGAAAAGCTGTCCGGCCGTTATGAAACGGTTTCGGAGGATGTTTTCCGGAAAATGTCGGATACAAAGACGCCCCAGGGAATCCTGTGTGTGGTCAGGCAGTATTCCTATGAACAGGAGGATCTTTTCGCATCCGGGGAGCCTCTGCTCATGCTGCTTGAGGATCTGCAGGACCCCGGAAATCTCGGAACAATCTTCCGGGCGGGAGAAGGCGCCGGGGTCACGGGAATTGTGATGAGCGGAGGCTGTGTGGATATTTATAATCCCAAAACGATTCGTTCCACGATGGGTTCCATATACCGGATGCCATTTCTCTATACGGAGCGGCTTGAAGAGACGATCGGGATGCTGCGGGAAAAGGGGATTGTTGTGTATGCGGCGCATCTGCGGGGCGCAGAAGTTTATGAAGAATGTGATTACCGAAAAAAAACAGCGTTTCTGATCGGAAACGAAGCAAACGGCCTGCGGGATGAGACGGCAGCCTGTGCGGATGCCTCGGTAAAGATCCCGATGGCGGGAAACGTGGAGTCGCTCAACGCGGCGGTGGCGGCGTCCATTCTCATGTTTGAGGCGGCGCGGCAGAGACGGAACGCGAGATGGACAGGGAATCAGATTGAATAAGGAGGGTCAGGACAGGATGAAAATCGGATTTATCGGACTTGGAAATATGGCGAGAGCGATGATCGGAGGAATGCTCCGGAAGAATATGGTGAAGCCGGAGGACATCGTCGGGACGGCGAAGACACAGGAAACAAGGGAAAAGATGGCGGCGCGGTTCGGCATCCGGACGCTTGAAAAAAACGCGGATGCGGCGGCTTGCGCGGATATTCTCGTGCTTGCGGTCAAACCGCAGTTTCTGGGCGAAGTGATTGCGGAAATAAAAGACGTGACAAAGCCCGAAACGTTGATTATCAGCATTGCGGCCGGTAAGAGCATGCAGTGGATCGGGGAAGCCTTCGGGCGGGAACTGAAGCTTGTGCGCTGCATGCCCAATACGCCCGCGTTAGTAGGCGCGGGATGTACGGGCGTCTGTGTGAGTGAGAAGGTTTCGGAGGAGGAAAGAAATTACAGCATCCGGCTGATGGAAAGCTTCGGAAAAGCCAGTCTTGTGCCGGAACGTCTGATCGATGCGGTAGGAGCGGTATCCGGAAGCTCTCCCGCCTATGTTTTTATGTTTATCGAAGCGATGGCGGACGCCGGTGTGGCGGCGGGAATGCCTCGTGCGCAGGCACTGGAATTCGCGGCGCAGGCTGTCTATGGCAGCGCGAAGCTGGTGCTGGAGAGCGGCAGACATCCGGGAGAGCTGAAGGACATGGTATGTTCGCCGGGAGGTACGACGATTCAGGGCGTGCGCGTGCTGGAAGAGAGGGGAATGAGGGGGGCCGTGATGGCTGCGCTTCATGCATGTGTCGAAAAAACTAAGAAACTGTAACATTTTTATGCTTATTTCTGCTTATAAAACAGAGAAAATCTGTGAAAACTTGACAAAGGGTAGATGTTTTGTTAGAATTAACCAAAACAAATACTTAACAATTTCGTAATAATTGTAACAAAGTAGAAAAAAAGCGGAGGTAAGCATTCATGTTAAGAGGCAGAGGCATGTTCCTCATGCTGGCCGGATGGATTATCAGTCTGGTCATGTTTGGTGGAATGAAATTAGAAGCTGCTGCGTCCAATACAAAGGATTATCTGGATTCTTTGAACGTGGGTATTTCCAATGTTATTGAATCAGGCGGCAGTGGAAATGAGGAGGCAATTGAGGAGCTGGCGCAGATCGTAGAGGAAGCGGAGAAAGAAAAGTCCGATCTGGTTATGGCGGACGTACAGGTGGCGCTGAATGTACGCGCTGAGGCGTCGGAGGAATCGGAAAAGGTAGGTCTGCTATATAAAGACTGCGGAGGCAGGATTCTGGAAAGAAAGGATGGCTGGACCAAACTGCAGTCCGGCGAACTGGTTGGCTGGGCAAGCGATGAATTTCTGATTTTTGATGAAGAAGCGGAGGCGCTGGCAGGCGAAGTAGGCAATCTGATTATAAAAAATGAAGCGGAGACGCTCCGGGTGCGTCAGGAACCCGACACGGACGCTGAAGTTCTGGGACTTCTGTCGAGGAATGACGCGCTGAATGTGGTGGAAGTCATGGATGATGAATGGATTAAAGTAGATTTCTTTCATGACGATGCCTATGTTCTGGCGGAATATGTGGATATCGATTTTCATATTGATGCGGGAGAGACGATGGATGTCATCAGACAGCGTGAGGAAGAGGCCGAGGAGGCGAGGAAGAAAGCATTACAGGATGCAAATCAGGCAATTATTGCCGAAGCGGATGATATCAGGCTGCTCGCGGCGCTGATTTACTGTGAGGCGGGCTCCGAGTCTTATCAGGGACAGCTTGCGGTCGGCGCGGTCGTTATGAACAGAGTTAAAAGCGGCGCCTATCCGAATACCATTTCGGGTGTTATTTATGCTTCAGGGCAGTTTACACCGGCTATGAACGGCAAGGTTGCCAGAATTTACAATACCGACATCGCGCAGAGCTGCTATACCGCGGCACAGGAGGCGATGGCCGGCGTGACCAATGTGGGCGGTGCGACGCATTTCAGAAGAGCGGGAAATCATGAGGGAATTTTGATTGATAATCAGGTCTTCTGGTAGAGTGTGAAGGCTTATGGCGAAGAATATTTCGCGCAGCCGGTGCATAATGGCAGGTGCAAATAAAGACAGAATACTGTCGGAAAACCTTGTTTCTATCGGAATAATATAGTAATATAGATAGGAAAGGGGTGAAAGGTGATGACGGTAATGGATGTAAATATGACAGTGGTATGGCTGATTCTTCTTGTCGTATTGGTAGTCATTGAGTTGATTACGATGGGGCTGACGACGATCTGGTTTGCCGGCGGCGCGCTGGCGGCGGCATTGATCTCGATTCCGGGAACGCCGCTTGCTTTGCAGATTCTGGTGTTTCTGATCGTATCGGGGATTCTTCTGTATTTTACAAGACCGGTTGCTGTCAAATATTTTAACAGAGATAGAATCAGAACCAATGTGGAGAGCATGATCGGAAGACAGGCGATTGTCATCAGCGAGATCAATAATCTGGAAGGCATCGGTCAGGTAAATACGGGCGGTATGGAATGGTCTGCAAGAAGCAGCTATCATAACGTGGTACTGCCGGTGGGAGCCGTAGTTACGGTGCTTGGTGTCGATGGCGTGAAACTGATCGTAGAAGAAAGAAAAGAGGTTTAATTATGGGTGGACTTTATTTTGTTCTGGTATTGCTTATTTTGGTGATTGCCCTTCTGGCATCCTGCATCAAGATCGTTCCGCAGGCATACGCATATGTTGTTGAGCGTCTGGGAGCTTATCAGCAGACATGGCCTGTAGGTATCCATTTCAAGATGCCTTTTGTGGATAAGGTAGCCAAAAGAGTGATTTTAAAGGAGCAGGTTGTAGACTTTGCGCCGCAGCCGGTTATTACGAAAGATAACGTAACGATGAGAATCGATACGGTTGTATTTTATCAGATTACGGACCCCAAGCTGTTTGCATACGGTGTGGAGAATCCGATCATGGCAATTGAGAACCTGACGGCTACGACGTTAAGAAATATCATCGGTGAGATGGAGCTCGATCAGACGCTGACTTCCAGAGAAGTTATCAATACAAAGATGAGAGCGTCGCTCGATATCGCAACGGACCCCTGGGGTATTAAAGTAAACAGAGTCGAGTTAAAGAACATCATTCCCCCGGCAGCCATTCAGGATGCGATGGAGAAACAGATGAAGGCGGAACGTGAACGCCGTGAAGCGATCCTGCGTGCGGAGGGTGAGAAGAAATCCACCGTCCTTGTTGCGGAAGGTAAGAAGGAATCTGCGATTCTGGAAGCTGAGGCGGAAAAACAGTCGGCAATCCTGCGCGCGGAAGCACAGAAGGAAAAGATGATCCGTGAGGCGGAAGGTGAAGCGGCTGCAATTCTGAAAGTACAGCAGGCTACGGCAGATGGTATTCGCATGATCCGTGAAGCGGGGGCGGATGAAGCGGTTCTTCGCATCAAGAGTCTGGAGGCCTTCGAGAAGGCGGCGGACGGCAAGGCAACCAAGATCATCATTCCTTCAGAGATTCAGGGAATGGCAGGACTTGCAGCATCCGCGAAGGAGCTCTTCAAGGATTGAACAGAGAGATAACTGCATAACGGTGCTTATAATAGGGCGGTTCTTTGGAACCGTCCTATTCTGGAATAAAACGGAACAGGGAATTGGAAAATCCGGTATTGAGAAGTTCCCGTTGTGCAATATAGACAAATCGTCGCAGGGCCGCTTCCGCTACATTGTCGCTCGTAGCGGCACATAAGGCGCTAAAATACAGCGCCTAAGTGCCGACGGCTCCCAAGTTCCCTGCTCGTGATATTGTCTATACTGCACAACTGGGTTATGAAAACGAAAATTTCCCAATTCTCTGATGAAACAACATAAAGAAGGAGCATGAAATAAGATGAATTTAAAAGGACGCAGTTTTTTAAAAATTCTGGATTTTACGCCGGAAGAGATTACATATATGCTGGATGTGGCGGCGGACCTGAAAGAAAAAAAGAAAAAGGGAGTTCCGGTAGATTTCTGCAGAGGGAAAAATGTGGCCCTGATTTTTGAAAAAACGAGCACCAGGACCCGTTGTTCTTTCGAAGTGGCGGCCAATGATCTCGGCATGGGCGCGACTTATCTTGATCCGGCCGGTTCACAGATCGGCAAAAAGGAAAGCATTGCGGATACGGCAAGAGTGCTGGGACGTATGTATGAGGGAATCGAATATCGTGGTTTCGAGCAGAAAATCGTGGAAGAATTGGCGAAATATGCGGGCGTTCCGGTATGGAACGGGCTGACCAATGAGTTCCATCCGACCCAGATGCTGGCCGATCTTCTGACAATCCGGGAGCACTTCGGACATCTGAAGGGCATTAAGCTCACCTATATGGGCGATGCCCGTTATAATATGGGCAATTCCTTGATGGCCGCCTGTGCTAAGATGGGAATGCATTTTACCGCCTGCACGACGAAAACCTATTTTCCATCCGCAGAGCTCGTGGCAGAGTGTGAAAGAATTGCGGAACAGACGGGCGGCAGCATCCGCCTGACGGAAAGCGTGGAAGAGGGAACGAAGAATGTGGATGTCATCTATACCGATGTCTGGGTTTCCATGGGAGAGCCCGATGAAGTCTGGGCGAGCCGCATTCACGATCTGATGCCTTATCAGGTTAACCGCAGCGTGATGGAGAATGCCGGGGAAAATGCGGTGTTTATGCATTGCCTGCCTGCTTTCCATGATTTGAATACGAAGATCGGAAAAGAGATCGGTGCAAAGTTTGGCATACAGGAGATGGAAGTGACCGATGAGGTATTTGAGTCCGGGCAGTCCATTGTATTCGACGAGGCGGAGAACCGCATGCATACGATCAAGGCTGTTATGGCGATAACAATTGGTATGCCGGAGAATACTGTTAGCTGATAGAAAGGCATGGGCAGGAACATGAAAACAGATAAATCGAATATTCTCGCGCTGCTCAGGGACAGCAGGGATTATGTATCGGGGCAGCAGCTGTGCGACCGGTTCGGAGTCTCGCGGACAGCGGTCTGGAAAGTGATTAACCAGCTAAAAGAGGAGGGCTATCAGATTGAAGCTGTTTCCCGTAAAGGATACCGGCTGATAGAGAGTCCAGATGTGCTTTCCAGAAGCGAAATCGCAAGCAGGCTGAAAACGAAGTGGGCGGGGCAGTGCCTGTATTATCTGGATGAGACCGGTTCTACCAATATCGATGCCAAGCGGTATGCGGAGGAAGGCGATCCCCATGGAACGACAGTGGTGGCGGAAAAGCAGACTGCCGGACGGGGAAGGCGCGGGAAATACTGGGAGTCTCCGCCGGGAACGGCGATCTACATGACGATCATGTTGAAACCGAAATTTGCGCCGGATAAGGCTTCCATGCTGACTCTGGTGATGGCGCTCAGCGTGGCGGAAGCGATCAGCGAGGAGACAGGACTGAATGCAGGCATCAAGTGGCCCAATGATATCGTTGTTCATAAAAAGAAAGTATGCGGTATTCTGACGGAGCTGAATGTGGAGACGGATTATATTCAGTATGTCGTCATAGGCGTCGGCATCAATGTCAATAATGGTGCGCCGGAGGAATTTCCGGAAGAAATCCGACCGGTGGCAACTTCCCTGAAAATTGAATCCGGCCTTCAGATATCCAGAGCTTCGCTGATAGAACGTGTGCTCGATCGTTTCGAACAAAATTATGACACCTTTGTCACAACACTCGATCTGAGCCGTCTTATCGAGGCATATAGCAGGCATCTGCTGAACCTGAATGCGGGGGTTAAAGTGCTCGATCCAAAAGGAAGCTATACGGGAATCGCCAGAGGCATCAGTACGACAGGAGAGCTTCTGGTGGAAAAAGAAGGCGGTGAAATGGTAACGGTCTATGCGGGAGAAGTCTCTGTCAGAGGATTATATGGATACACGTAGATCGCAGTTGAGAAGAAAAGAGAGGCAGTTTTTCATGAAAGATGAACGCATCGTGCTCTGCGGGGCGAATGCCTATGAGCAGAAATATTATTTTAATGAAAAATTTGCGGCGATTCCGGAATCGATCAGGGAAGAGCTGCATATTATCTGTGTTCTTTTTACGGAAGAGGTAGGCGGCATCTTTACGATTGTGTTCGAGGAGGACGGAAGGCTGTCGCTGGAAACAGATGCGAAAGAGGATGACCTGCTCTATGATGAGATCAGCAGTGGTCTCATGATTCGGGAAATCCGGAGGAACAGACAGGAAATGTTCGAATCTCTGAGTCTGTACTACAGAGTTTTCATTTTAAAAGAGAATTACGAAGAAATGTTCTGAGGATCTGAGATTTCGCGGAGAGAAATCATGGAGGTCAGGATAAAAAGAGAAAGGAAGATTTCGTGAGCAAGCTAAAGATCGGCAGCGTAACGCTCCATAATCAGTTGATTCTCGCTCCGATGGCAGGCGTAACGGACCTGCCTTTTCGTCTGTTATGCAAAGAACAGGGGGCGGGACTCGTCTGTATGGAGATGATAAGCGCCAAAGCGGTTCTGTATCATAACAAAAATACGGAGATGCTGCTTCAAACCCATCCACAGGAAGGCCCGGTGTCCATGCAGCTGTTCGGCTCCGATGCGGACATTATGGGTGAAATCGCCAAAAGACTGGAAGAACGCCCGTTTTCCATTATCGATATTAATATGGGCTGCCCCGTACCGAAGATCGTCAATAACGGGGAAGGCTCCGCATTGATGAAAGACCCGAAGCTTGCGGGGAAGATTGTTTCCGCGGTTGTGCGTGCGGTCAAAAAGCCCGTAACCGTAAAAATCCGCAGCGGCTTCGACGAAGATCATATCAATGCGGTGGAAATGGCAAAGGTCATAGAGGATGCCGGAGCCGCCGCGGTGGCGGTGCATGGGCGGACGCGGGAGCAGTTTTACGCGGGGGAAGCGGACTGGGAGATTATCGCGAAAGTAAAAGAAGCCGTTTCCATTCCCGTGATCGGTAACGGCGATGTTACCGACGGAAAAAGCGCTGCCGAAATGCTCCGGCAGACAGGCTGTGACGGAGTCATGATTGGACGCGCGGCCAGAGGAAATCCATGGATTTTCCGGGAAATACACGCGTATCTGGAGGATGGGACAAAGCTTCCTCCGAAGACGGAAACGGAATGCAGAGAGATGATGCTTCGTCATGCAGGGCTTCAGCTGGAATACAAGGGAGAATATACCGGCGTGCGGGAAATGCGCAAGCATATCTCCTGGTATACGTCCGGAATGCCCCATTCCGCAAGATTGCGGGAACAGGTGAATGCGGCGGAAGATTTTGCGGGTCTTAAGGAATTAATCGGAAAGATGTAGCGTATATTCTCATATGGGAAACGAAACAATATTCTATTATGTTGCCAAAGACCCGGTTACCGGCAGCCCGGCTCCTTTTAAAAAGCATTTCTGGCAGAAGGTCAGGCCGGAATCTTTCATCGTGGAAAAAGAAGAACTGACGATTGTCACATTTCTGCTTCCTACGCCGCGGAAGGGATGGAAAAAGGATAGGCTGCTTGCCGTAATGCAGGAAAGCATGAAAGGACATCCTTTGTATGACAGAGGTGTCATAATTCTGATGCAGAAAGAGATCGAGGCGCTTTTTACAGGACAATGTACGGCAAAGACAGAAGCAGACGGGGGAATGGAGGAAGACCGGAAAGAAGACGTGTCAGAAGGCTTTCTGTCCTTTGGCTTTTCCATCGCGGAAAAGATCCTGCGGGAGCGGTTTCCTCTGCCAGACGGGCTTCAGAGCAAAAAAGCCGGTCCGGCGGGACCGGAATCGATTGTGCTGATGTTGGGGACTCATTTTTTTACGGAGGAGCAGATGCGGCATTTTCTGGAATTGATCAGCCCTTATCTGTCCGGCGTGAACGACCTGACGATTCTGTATGAGGCGGAGAATGAGGAAGAGGTGATCCATGAATATACGGAAGAGCTTTATTATGAATACGGGCTGGTCAGCCAGCTGTTGTGCGGCGAAGATACGCCGGTTCTCCGGCCGGCCCGTCTGAGCGGACAAAGGCCGGCGCTTTTTCTGGATTATGGATATTCCGGCGTCTGTCCGTTTCGTATGCCGAAGGAGGAGGGCTATTATCTGGATCTTGCCTCTTCGGAGGAAAAAGAAGCGTTATTCAGAAGAAAATACAGGGGAATTTTCTATCAGTCTCCCCGGAAATACCTTGACACTGCGGTAAAAAGTGGTTATGATAAATGAGTTAATCAGACATCTGCTGAAAACATCAGAAAAAAGAACAAAACAGAGACAGGAAAGGACGTATCGTCATGGAAGAGAAAAAGAATATTTTAACCTATGAGGGTCTTAGAAAATATGAGGATGAGCTGCATGAGCTGAAGGTCGTAAAGCGTCAGGAGGTTGCGCAGAAGATTAAGGAAGCCAGAGAACAGGGAGACCTTTCGGAAAATGCGGAGTACGATGCGGCGAAGGACGAGCAGCGCGATATTGAGGCGAGAATTGAAGAACTGGAGAAGATCTTAAAGAATGCGGAGGTCGTTGTGGAAGATGAAGTCGATCTGGATAAGATCAACATCGGCTGTCAGGTGACGATTCTCGATATGGAATATGAGGAAGAACTGGAATATAAAATCGTAGGTTCCACCGAGGCGAACAGCCTGAAAGGAAAAATCTCCAATGAATCTCCGGTTGGAAAGGCGCTGATCGGAAGTAAGATCGGTGATGTTGTGGAAGTCGAGACGCAGGCGGGTATTCTGCGGTATAAGGTATTGGAGATTCAAAGATCTAATTAACATATTTTAACGACGACGGTAAGCGGCGCGAATGGGAGCGGAAACACCCCGGAGGGCCGCAGGCCGGGAGAAAGGCATGGTTAGCAGGATGGCAGAACAACAGAATCAGGGAAACGGACAACAGGTTCAGGATATCAATCAGCTTTTAAAGGTAAGACGCGATAAACTCGCCGCTTTGCAGGAAAGCGGCAAAGACCCCTTTGTCATTACAAAATACGATGTAACACATCACAGTCAGGAAATCAAAGATCATTTTGACGCGCTGGAAGGACAGACCGTATCCATCGCGGGGCGGATGATGTCCAGACGCGTGATGGGAAAGGCATCTTTTTGCAATGTACAGGATCTGCAGGGAGATATCCAGTCCTATGTGGCAAGGGACAGCATTGGGGAAGAATCCTATGCGGATTTTAAGAAATTCGACGTGGGCGATATTGTCGGCATTCAGGGAGAAGTCTTCAAGACCAAAACCGGTGAAATGTCAATTCATGCCGCAAAGGTGACGCTGCTTTCCAAGAGTTTACAGATTCTGCCCGAAAAATATCATGGACTTGTAAACACCGATATTCGTTACCGTCAGCGTTATACGGATCTGATCATGAACGAGGATGTGAAGAAAACCTTTGTTATGCGTTCCAGAATTATCAGCTCTATCCGGCGTTATCTGGACGGACAGGGCTTTCTGGAGGTGGAAACGCCGATGCTTGTGTCCAATGCGGGCGGCGCGGCGGCAAGACCCTTTGAGACACACTATAATGCGTTGGATGAAGACGTAAAGCTTCGCATTTCTCTGGAGCTTTATTTGAAAAGACTGATCGTGGGCGGTATGGAAAGAGTTTATGAGATCGGACGCGTATTCCGTAACGAAGGTCTTGATACGAGACATAATCCGGAATTTACGCTGATGGAGCTGTATCAGGCTTACACGGACTATAATGGCATGATGGAGCTGACCGAGAACATGTTCCGTCATGTGGCGCAGGAAGTCTGCGGAACCACGCTGATTCCCTATGGCGATGTGGAGGTTGATCTGGGGAAACCTTTCGCCCGGATGACGATGATCGAAGCCGTAAAGAGGTATGCCGGCGTTGATTTCGCACAGATCAAAGATACGGAGGAAGCGAAGAAAATCGCGGATGAAAAGGGTGTGCATTATGAGGAGAGACATAAAAAGGGAGATATTCTGAATCTGTTTTTCGAAGAATTTGTGGAAGAGCATCTGGTTCAGCCGACCTTTATTACCGATCATCCGATAGAGATTTCACCGTTGACCAAGAAAAAACCGGACAACCCGGAATACGTGGAACGTTTTGAACTGTTCATTACATGCCGCGAGAT
>CALDLG010000043.1 GCA_937910785.1 uncultured Lachnospiraceae bacterium
ATGGAGGGAACGCGGCCGATTCTGTTTGAGATTCAGGCACTTGTCTGCCGGTCTAATTTCGGTTTTCCAAGAAGACAGGCGATTGGAACGGATTTCAACAGAGTCAATCTTCTGATGGCAGTGCTTGAGAAAAGAGTGGGACTTCAGATGTCGGACTGCGACGCCTATGTGAATCTGGCAGGCGGATTGAAAATTTCGGAGCCCGCAATCGATCTGGGAATTGCGATGGCGGTGGCCTCCAGCTTTAAGAACCATCCGATTGATGATAAAATGGCGGCTTTTGGGGAAATCGGGTTAAGCGGCGAGGTGCGCGGCATCAGTATGATCGAACAGCGCATTCAGGAGGCGGCCAGAATGGGATATACGACCTGCGTCATACCGAAAGTATGTGAAAAACAGCTAAAAGCCGTTGAGGGCGTCAGGATAATCGGTGTTTCGTCGGTACAGGATGCCATTGATATTATCAGATAACTGTGATAAAATAGATTATTCCAATGTAAAAACAGAGAAACAGAGGAGCCACTATGGATGATCAGATAAAGAATTCTCAGAAGGAGAGTACGGGTCTGCCTGAGAAGACTGAGAACGGAGAGTCCTTTGAAAAGGCGGAAGGGAAGGTCTCCGGCAGGAAGAAAAGAAACTGGAAGCTGAATATACCGCTGTTCATTGTAGAAGTCCTGATTTTGGCAATAGCAGCCGCGGTGCTTTATGTGATTACCACCACGACGAATGAGATAGAACGTACCGCCATTGATGAAGAAAACATCATAATCAATGAAGAGGTTGTGGAAACGAAAGAGGAGCAGGAGAAAGAAGAAGTCGAAGAAGTTAAGAAGGGAATCCGGAACATTGCGCTTTTCGGCGTGGATGCAAGAGACGGAGAGCTGGGAAGAGGAACGAGAAGCGATACGATCATCATCGCGAGCATCAACCAGGACACCCATGAGATCAAGCTTGTTTCCGTATACAGAGACACTTACCTGAACCTCGGAAACGACAGCTACAATAAATGCAATGGCGCGTATGCCAACGGTGGGCCGGAACAGGCGCTCACCATGCTGAATATTAATCTGGACATGGATATTACGGATTATGTGACGGTCGGTTTCAGCGGACTGATTGATGCGATCGACTGTCTTGGCGGTATTGAAATCGAAGTTACGGAATCGGAAATCAATCATCTGAATAATTATCAGCTCTGTATGGCGGAGGAGCTTGGCGTCGATTATATACCGGTAACGGAGACAGGCCTGCAGACGTTAAACGGCATGCAGGCGACGGCATACTGCCGTATCCGGTATACGAAAGGAGACGATTTCAGGCGTGCGGAGAGGCAAAGAGACGTTCTCGACGCGATGATGATCAAGGCGAAAGGCGCATCCCTTACGACGCTGCGGGATGTGGTGACATCGGTTCTGCCATCCGTCAATACATCCCTGAACGTCAATGAAATTATCAGTGTGCTCGGAACCGTAGCGGAGTATAATGTGATCGCATCCGAAGGCTTTCCTTTCCAGAGTGAGCGGACGAATGCAACCCTTGGCAGTAAGGGAGACTGCATTATACCGACAACACTGGAAGAAAATGTAGAGATGCTGCATGAGCTTTTATATGAGGAAGAAAATTATACACCGTCCAGACAGGTAAAGGGCCTGAGCGATGAGATCGCGCAGCAGACGGCGGAATATATCCAATAATACGACGACAGGAAGCGGCGTACGGAAATGACATGGCGGCAGTTTGATGAAAATTGAACTGCTGTTTTGTGTGGAGGGTATTGCGATGAAAAAATTACTGGTGTTCTTAAAAGATTATAAAAAGGAAACGGTCCTTGCGCCGTTGTTTAAAATGCTGGAAGCGGGCTTTGAGCTGTTTGTTCCGCTCGTCATGGCCGCGGTTATCGACAGGGGCATTGCGCAGTCGGATATTTCCTATGTTCTGAAAATGGGCGGCGTGCTCGTGATGCTCGGCCTGATCGGCCTGACCTGCTCCATTACGGCGCAGTATTTCGCGGCAAAGGCGGCGGTAGGCTTTTCCACCGGGCTGAAGCATGCGCTGTTTGAGCATATCGAAAGTCTTTCTTTTACCGAGATAGATACGCTCGGCACTTCCACCATGATTACCCGCATGACTTCCGACGCCAATCAGGTGCAGAACGGCATCAATATGGTGCTGCGGCTGTTTCTGCGCTCTCCCTTTATCGTCTTTGGCGCAATGGTGATGGCCTTTACCATCGATGTGAAGGCAGCGCTTGTCTTTGCCGTGGCAATTCCCCTGCTTTCCGTCGTCGTATTCGGTATCATGATGATTACGATGCCTCTCTATAAAAAGGTGCAGGCGGGACTCGATCAGGTGCTTGGGCGGACGAGGGAAAACCTGACGGGCGTGCGCGTTATCCGCGCCTTTCATAAAGAAGAGCAGGAAATGGAGGCGTTTGAGAAGAGCAACAGTGCGTTGACCCATATGCAGCTGTTCGTCGGAAAAATATCTGCACTGACCAATCCGGTCACTTACATCATCGTCAACGTGGCGACGATCTCATTGATTTATACGGGGGCGGTGCGGGTTGATACCGGTTATATTACACAGGGAGAAGTGGTGGCGTTAGTCAATTATATGTCTCAGATTCTGATCGAGCTCGTGAAGCTTGCCAATCTGATTATCACGATTACCAAAGCTTTGGCCTGTGCCAACAGAATTCAGAGCGTATTCGAATTACATTCCGGCATGGAGTGGAAGCAGCCGCAGGCAGTGGGAAAACAGGAAGAAGGAACGTATTCGGACGGCGTAAGTCCGGACAGCGGTACCGCCAGAGAGATGACACAGGCCGGAACATCGCCTTATGCGGTGGAATTTGACCATGTGGGACTGACATATCAGGGGGCCGGAGCGGAATCCCTGAGCGATATCGATTTTAAAGCGGAAAGAGGACAGACGATCGGTATTATCGGCGGTACGGGTTCCGGCAAGTCATCGCTCGTGCATCTGATTCCCCGTTTTTATGACGCAAGCCGCGGCAGCGTGAAAATAGACGGCAGGGATGTAAAGGATTACGGTATGGAAGAGCTACGGAATAAGATCGGCATAGTCATGCAGAAGGCCGTTCTTTTTCAGGGAACGATCCGGGAGAATTTAAGCTGGGGAAAACCGGATGCGACGACGGAAGAAATGAACCGGGCGCTGGAGATTTCCCAGGCAAAAGAGTTCGTCGATACGAAGCCAAAGGGGCTGGAAGAGCCAGTTGCGCAGGGCGGTAAGAACCTGTCGGGCGGACAAAGACAGCGTCTGACGATCGCGAGAGCGGTAGTCAAACAGCCGGAGATTCTGATTCTTGACGACAGCGCTTCCGCGCTCGATTACGCCACCGATGCGAGGCTACGTAAGGCGGTCCGGGAGATGGGAGAGGGAACGACGGTTTTCATCGTATCTCAGAGAACCTCTTCCATTCAGTATGCGGATCAGATCATTGTACTGGAAGACGGCAGGATTGCAGGTATTGGAACGCATGAGGAGCTGCTGCAAAGCTGTGAGGTTTATCAGGAGATACATTACTCCCAGATGTGAGAAGAAGGCAGGTAAACGGAGGGACAGACGGAAATGAAGAAAAAGGGAGAGAAGCAGGCGGAGACACTGAAAAAGGTGCTTCGTTATCTGAAAAAATACTGGATGTATCTGGCGTTGTCGATCGTGGCGGCGGCGGTGACGGTGGCATTGACACTGTATCTGCCGATTCTGACCGGAAGGGCCATTGATTTGATTCTGGAAAAAGGACGGGTGGATTTTCCGGGTATTTTTGCCATTCTGAAGAGGATGGCGGTTATGATTCTGATTACGGCGTTTGCACAGTGGCTGATGAATGTCTGCAATAACAAGATGGCATATCATATCGTGCAGGATGTCAGGGATGAAGCTTTTCGTAAAATTGAAATATTACCCTTAAAATATATTGACGGCCATTCTTATGGAGAAATCGTGAGCCGTGTGATCGCGGATGTGGATCAGTTTTCCGACGGCCTGCTGATGGGATTTACCCAGTTCTTTACAGGGGTCATTACGATTATCGGGACGCTGGGCTTCATGCTCAGCATCAATATCGGAATAACGGGTGTTGTTGTTCTGATCACGCCTCTTTCGTTTCTGGTAGCGGCTTTTATCGCCAAAAAGACCTTTACCATGTTCCGGATACAGTCCGAAACGAGGGGAGAGCAGACGGCCTTTATCGATGAAATGGTGGGAAATCAGAAAATCGTGCAGGCCTTTTCCCATGAGGATGAGGCGCTGGAGCAGTTTGATGAGATCAATGACAGACTACGGAGTGCATCTCTCCGGGCGATCTTTTTTTCCTCGATCACCAACCCGTCAACGCGTTTTGTCAATAACCTCGTGTATGCCGGCGTGGCGATCTGCGGAGCCGTCTATGCGGTCCGGGGCGGCATCAGCGTCGGACAGCTTTCCTGCTTCCTTAGTTATGCGAACCAGTATACAAAGCCGTTTAACGAAATTTCCGGCGTGGTAACGGAGCTGCAGAACGCGCTTGCCTGTGCTGCCAGAATCTTCGAGCTGATCGAAGAGGAACCGCAGATACCGGAAGCGGAAAATGCGGTGACCCTGCGCCATGCGGATGGAACGGTTACGCTGCATGACGTTTCCTTCTCCTATGTACCGGATAAGAAGCTGATTCAGAACTTTAACCTGGCGGTAAAGCCGGGGCAGAGGATTGCCATTGTAGGGCCTACGGGATGTGGAAAAACAACCGTTATTAATCTGCTGATGCGTTTCTATGATGTGGATTCGGGTGCGATCTGCGTGAGCGGGCATGATATCAGAGAGATAACGAGAAAGAGTCTTCGGG
>CALDLG010000044.1 GCA_937910785.1 uncultured Lachnospiraceae bacterium
GGATGATGACAGCCCGCGCAAATCCCTTCACAACGCACGCCCTCTTCCTTTGTCAGTTCCGCAATAAAGACGACGCTCTTTTTCGGAAGAAGGCAGTAAGCCGCATTGCAGACGACCCGCTTCGTCAGCCCGTCCAACAGCTTCGGAAGCATCTCCACCGGCCAGGCATCCTCGCTTCCCGGAAAGTGATACCGCGCGACATGCAGATCCGTCGCCGCTTCCACATAACGATTATAGGCCCCATAACTTTGCATCAACAATTCGCCTGCCAGCGCTTCCAGCATATAGCATTCCGACAACAGCCCCTGATCTGCGTAACGCTCCTGTAAAGCATCCACTCCTGCGCCAAGCGAGATCACCACCCGCTCATATGGAATCTTCTGCCCTGCATCCGCCCTGCCGCTTTCCCAGAAAGCCTCCTCTGAAAGCAGCGGACGCATTTCCTCCACCACCGCGCGCAGCTCTTCCATCCGCGTTTCCTCATAATGAAATCTTGTGCACACCTTTTCCAGAAAGGCATGCGATGCAAAATGATCCTGTAAATCCGTAAAAAAAACTGCCATGGGGTCTCCTGTTTCCTATTACATAATATTACATAATAAAAGTGGCCGATAAAATCCGCCACTCTTAATCAAGATGCTGATCTCCTTTAGCAATATTTTCATCAGCTTACTGATTTTACCGGAAAAATATATTCCCGCACCATAATCTGCTGCATATCATACAAGGCTGTCATGATCGATCTCGGTGCATCGATCAGTAACATCGTTTCACCATTCTCCCCGATCACTGCAAGACCATCCATCAATCGATCCAGCTCGTACTTCGAAAAATCCAGCTTTCTTTCATGCGTAGCATTATATGCATCGAAATTTTTCTTAAAGTCTTTATATGGCATGTGATTCGTAATCTTTTTCTGACTTAGTATGTACAGGCCATCCTCTTTTGAAAAATCTCTTTCCTCCATAAATTTTTCCAGTTGAGCATAAAAATCTGATGTTTTGATATATTCCCGTTGTTTTTTTAAATTTCCCGAATGAACATCTTCTTTCTTGATATCAAGCGCACGGAATCTTTTAAGCTGTTCGACGAAATAGAAAATATCCTTCGGACATCCATGATATTTTTCTCTGATAGAATTCAGTTTTTCAAAGAAATAATTGTCGGTAAACGCAAAATATGCCTCATTCTTTTCATGCATATCTATAATGCCATAGATATCTTTAGGCGTGTAAAATTTAAGATCTGATCCGCTGTTCATCATCCAGTAAACAACTTCCCGCAACATCTTGGCAACGACTGAAGTATATTTATTAAATATAATCTGAGTGTATGCCAGATAACGGTTCACCATAAACTGATCTGCACAGCCGATTCCTTTCTCCTGCACTCCCACAATCCAAGCTTCCAAGTCACCGATTTTTACTTTCGTCATAGCAAGATTCTGTAACAAAACACCCAAATCAAACGCTCCATAAGAAGCTCCTGAAAAAGTGGCATCCCTTAATAAATAATCAATCCTGTCAGCATCCAGTTCAGAATGCAGCATTTGCAGCATTGCCGTAAAATGTGTCGGAAATGCGCCTTCTCTATATTCGTAGTCACTGTTACCTTGTATCAATGCGCAGATATCATCAATAATCTTATGAGCAAATTCTTTTACAGCGCATTCTTCACTCTTTTTTCCCCATTTATAATTTTTATCATTAAAAAAACCCAGCTTTATTCCCTCAATTATAATATTTTCGATAGAGGTACTTTTTCTGATGACATGTGTTGTAACAGTTTCATGGTGATAAGGCCCTTTTATAACCAACTCTCTTTTAGGAATCTGCATTTGTACGGAAAGGTCCTTTCCTTCTTTTCCGTTTTTCATGCCTGTTATTTTATATATATCCTTCTGGATATCATCTAAAAAGGATTCTCTTACAGACGGTATTTCAGATACAACAGCATTGGGTTTTCCGTCATATACCTGTTCCAGATCATGCGATAAAGGATAGTGTCCCAGATCATGGAGCATCCCGGCGAGCCTCATTAACTGCCTTTCCGCCAGACTGAATTCTCCTAAATGCAATGCCATCTGATCTATCACGTGCATTACACCCAATGAATGAATATACCGATTATGAAGCGCCCCCGGAAAAATTCTTTTCACCAACCCAAGTTGAGAGATATCCTGTAAGCGCTTAAAAACAGGAAGACGTTCAATCTTATCTTCCATGAACGTCAACCCTATAAATCCGTGGACATTATCCAAAACATAATTTTCAAATACTATTTCTTTTGTAACTGCCATATCCAATACCCTTATGATGCCAGAATCTCATTTAATACATTCATTGCTTTTATATTTTCTTCGTGATTTCTCAAATCCTTTTTTTTAGATTCAAGCACCTGAATAATTTTGGCGTCATCATAGGATGGATACATATACTTTTTCAGATAAAAGACAGAGGCTATTGCCTCTACCCAATAACGTGAAGAATAAGCCGTGTCTTTTGCAAACGCCGTTTTCAGACGATTCATAATTGTCCATGCTTCACTACTGAATTCCACGGTCGCCTGCCGGTCTTCATTTTCTATTTCCATTTTCATATCATCACTAAGCTCGGCTGAAAAAGGGCCATACTGATCCCAGACAAATTCATAATCCCCACAGGAAACACCCTGCTCACGCATTAAAAAAACCGCTTTTTGCAACATAACCTTATCGTCCATATTTGTGGAACAAAACTCCATTCCATACACATTATAGAAAACAGCATTCAGCAACCGTTGCTGTGAAATTCTGCTCATGTCAGTCCTCCTAAAGTATATTATTCGATGCGTGTGCACGAGTGCACAATACTATGTTAACAAATTGTTAACAATTTTACAACCATTTATAGCCAACTTTTTAATTTTTTGTGTATTTTCAGATGTTCTTAATCCCCTCTACACATGCTCCAGCACCACCCCATGCGCAATCCCCGGTATCGTCTGCCCTTCGTTAAAGCTCGTCTTGCTGAGCAGCGCCCCGGTCGGCAGGAAAAGCACGCGCTTCCAGACGCCCTCTTCTATTTTTTTCAAAATATAAGCCGACAGGATAACCGCCGAGCAGCCGCAGCCGGAACCCCCCGCATTGGTTTTCTGCTTCTCACTGTCGAAAATCTCCATACCGCAGTCCATATGCTGCTTCGCAATATCAATGCCGCTTTGGGACAGCAGGTCGAACAGAAGATCGCGGCCAACCGATCCCAGATCCCCGGTGATAATTTTGTCGTAATCCGCCGGCGTTCTCCCGAAATCCTCCAGATGCTGCTTAATCGAATCCGCGGCCGCAGGCGCCATGCATGCTCCCATGTTCATGGAATCCTTCACACCGTAATCCATGATCTTTCCAAATGTAACACCCGTTATCTTTGTCTGTGCCTTTGGGGCTCCATCGGGCGCAATCAGAAAAGCCGCGCTGCCCGTTACGGTCCAGGTGGATGAAAGAGGTCTTTGATTTCCGTAAGAAAGCGGGAACCGGAATTCCTTTTCCGCACTGGCAAAATGACTCGACGTCACACAGGCCGCCCTGTCTACGAAACCGCCCGCCACCGCCATGCTGCATACACTGATAGACAGACCGCAGGTCGAACACGCTCCATATAACCCGATATGGGGCGTATGAAAAGAGGAAAGGCCGAAACTGCTGGCAATGGACTGTCCGAGCAGGTCTCCCGCGAAAATGAGCTGCAGATCCTCTTTTTTCAATTTTTCCTTCTCCAGCATGATCTGCAGGGCCTCTCTCTGCAGCGCGCTCTCCGCCTCTTCCCAGGTTTTCGCGCCGAACATATCGTCATAGCCTACTTTATCGAACAGCTTGCCCATAGGGCCCTGTCCCTCTTTACTCCCAACAATGGAACCACTGTTTATAATACAGGGTGGATTTTGAAATTGAATGCTCTGTTTTCCCAACATCTGCCTTACTCTCCTTTTCAAATTTCCTCATGCTCGTGCATTGATCACGTATTGATTGTGCACTGATCATGCATTACTCTTACATCGATCTCAAAAGAAAACGCATGTTTTGAAATTTTTGAAATTAGTATGTGCAGACGCATTCAAATTATGCGGTAAATCCCCTGCCTTCTCCGCTTTATTCCATAACGGCTTCCGCTTCCGGCGCGAAATCAGTTGACTCACAGCAAACGGAAATCCGGTATCCCGGCGCTTTATGGCCGGATGACATCATGCATCCCGATTCTTCTCCACAGAAGGGCTTCCGGTATCCCGGTTCTTCTGCTCCGGATAGCATCCTGCGCTCTTCGGATTGCCTGAAACAGTCCGGCAGCATATATTCTTTTATATAATAACTTTTGTCATTTAATGAATGGCGTACTCCCCCTGTTCCGTCCTCCCGGGCAAAAACCGTAAAATCCCGCAGGGACAGGGACATTCCAAGGCCCGTCACTTTCAGAAAGCTTTCTTTCATCGTCCAGATCCGAAACAGCCGGCTTTCCTGTTCTTCCGCGCTGCCGGACTGACAAAGCCATGCCTTTTCCTCTTCCGTAAAGAACCGATCGGCAACGCGCATTTTATCCGGCCTCACCCGTTCGATATCGCAGCCCGTCTCCGCATCTCCGAGACTGCATATCGCGTAATCTCCGGCATGGGAAAGGGAGAAATGCAGCCCCGGATAATTACATAACGACTGTTTTCCCTGTTTACCCAGAACATATGCCATATCTTTTTCCCGAAGTCCATATTCTTTGAGCGCCGCATCAAATGCAAGGGCTGCCCCCAGACTGCGAAGCTTATCCCTTTTGTTCTTCATAAGAGCGATTTTTTGCTGTCTGAAAGGAGAAACAGCCTTCATCTTCTCCTGAAAAGCTGTTTCTTCCTCTAATGGCCTGATGTTCATAACATATGTTCTGATCATATCTGCATATCGTCCTCTTCCACATCCTCCGCCATAAAACAATCTTCGCAGATTCGATATGGATAATCCCAGAGCAGAGGCTTTCCGCAGATCTGGCATTTCTTCTCGAACTGCTGTTTATTCTCCCGCAAAAGGACGCCGATCGCGCGCTGGGCCGCTTCCCGGTTTACCTCAAGCACTTCTCTGTCGATAACCCAGTTCGCCCTTCCCGCAAACTGACTGTACAGGTCCAGTTTCTTATAATAACTCTCTAATGCTTCCAGAGACGCCTCCTTCGGATAGGGAGGACAATCTCTTTCTTCCGCCGGATTTTCACAATACTTCAGCCACAGCTTCAACACATCCTTATCCCCGATATCAAAAGGGCAGGTGATCAGGGAAAGAAGCAGCTTCTTGTCCTTCATGATGCCGGCCGCCCTGCGATAATTTTTCAGATAACGGTATTTCCGGACGCTCTCCGACATGGAAATCTTGTCGTATAATTCCGTACCTCCCGCATTTTCCCAGATCTCAATGATCTCATCGAGTTCCATATTGATATCGAGAAGCACTTCCGGGAAACCGATTCTCGCCTTTTTCATCGGATGAAAAGGTTCCTTCATCTTTTTGCCGACATAGCCCATATCCACTACGGATTGTACATAACCAATGTTATAGAATCCATAGCGGCCCGCCCTGCCCGCAATCTGACGTATTTCCTCCGCGCGAATGCGGCGTTTGGCCGTTCCGTCAAATTTAATCGTATTCATGAAAACGATTCTTCGAATCGGCAGGTTCACGCCCATTCCGATTGCATCCGTCGCAACGACTACTTCATTGAAGCCCTCCGCAAAAAGATGTACCTGCTCTCTTCTCGTCTTCGGAGGCAGATTTCCATAAATAACACTTGCTTTTATCCCCCTTGCTTCCAGAGCGGCCGCGATCGCAAGGACATTTTTCTTGGAA
Source organism: uncultured Lachnospiraceae bacterium (assembly GCA_937910785.1). Classification (GTDB taxonomy): domain Bacteria; phylum Bacillota; class Clostridia; order Lachnospirales; family Lachnospiraceae; genus UBA3282. The sequence continues at coordinate 5,855 of CALDLG010000044.1, forward strand.
AAGGTAATCAGCGCATCGCCCTTTTCCACGTCCCTGCCCATATCATATCTGTCCGGCAGGAATTCCAGTTCCGTATTCCGTTCGTGATGCACCAGATCATAAGTGTCCCCGCATCGTCTGATCATCTTAACGAGCAGCTTTTCCGCGACCGGAGATGCGCAGATATGAATCTCTTCCGCCCGGATTCCAAGAATCGCTCTCGTCCAGCAGCTTCCTCTGTTTTCATCGTCTAACATCTGTGCCTCATCTATGACAGCAATGTCATAAACTTCCTTCAAATCCAGAATTTCGATGGTTGATGCCTGACAGAACGCTCCCGGCGTCACGATCTTCTCTTCTCCCGTAATCATACTGCAGGGAATACCCGCCGCCGTCATGGTATCATAGACTTCCAGCGCCAGAAGCCTGAGCGGTCCCAGATAAATTCCCTGATAGGCCTGTTTCAGCCGCTGCAGGGCCTGATAAGTCTTTCCGCTGTTGGTCGGTCCGATGTGCAGAATGAAATGTCTGCGCATGCTGCGCGCCTCCGGATACTGTTTCTCCGGCTCCGCTTCCATCAGTTCCTCGATCTTCTGCCCCACCATATACTGCATATAATCGTCTTTATAGATTTCATACAGGGATTTTTCACAAAGCAGCAGGTGGATATCTTCCATTTTCAATATTTCCGCGGCACAGGACGATGGCGCCATCCTCCGCAGAAATGACAGGTCCAGCTGTATCAGCCTTTTCAGGACATGCTTATAATAATTCTGGAGCTTTTGGTCTCTGTTTGAAACCGTATAGCCGATCTGCGCAGCACGCTTGTGAAGCTCCTCCATATCGTTCAGAATCTGATGCGCTTCCAGCTTCTTCTTCCGCGCAATGCGCCGCTCCAGCTGCTTGATATTATGCTCACAGCTTTTCATGAATTTTCTCTGTTTGGAATACGGTATTTCCAGAAATGCCTTATGATATACCTTCCACGCCGCTTCTATCTGTTCATTCGTAATTTTTTCCATCATGCTTCCCTCTGGATAAATGCTCTGCTATTCGTTTGGTCTCTGATAAAACCGCCCGGACAGCTCTTCCGTTCTGATCGCATTCACGAAAGCGCCCGCATCGGCTTCCTTTACGGCACGAATCACAGTCTTACTTTCTTCTTTGGATACAACGGAGTACACGATATCCCGCTCACAGTGCTCATAAGAGCCTTCTCCGCGCAGAATCGTCGCGCCATGCTTACTGACCGCACTGATTGCCCCACAAATATCCTCCGGTTTATTGGTAACAATAAATAACGTTTGTTTTTGATATCTTTTATACAGCATCTGGAGAATCTGTGTGGAAGCATACTGGAAGATAATGGAATACAGCGCCTTGTCCCAGCCGAATAAGAAGCCGGCCAGGGAAATGATTACGGCGTTCAAAAGCAAAACAAGATTCCAGGAATCCACGCCTTTTTTCTCCGAAAGATAGATCGCAAGAAAATCCGTTCCCCCCGTTGTGGCATTCATCATCAGGCACAGGCTGATAGCGCAGCCGCTGATTATGCCGCCGAATATACTGATCAACAGTGTATCATAGGTTATCACATTGGCAGGAATAATATCCGTCAGAACACTGTTCAAAACGATCATCAGGCAGGAATACAGGGTAAACTTCTTACCGATGAAGCGGAAACCGATATAGATCGGAAACAGATTCAGCAGCAGATTCACGATGGAAAAGGGAATCTCCATATGAAAAAAGTTCTCAAAAATCGCCTGAATCAAAATTGTCAGTCCCATCACACCGCCCGGATAAAGGCCACCGGTTCTGATAAATGATTTCGTGTTGACCGCCATAATAACTGCGGCAATGCAGATTATGATAATCCGCTTTCCATCCTTTTTCAAGTCAAAAGTCATGCTTCAACCTCCCCGCCCCGCTTCATCGGGCGTTTTTATATTCGTATACCGGAATTTCAAATATGAAACAGGCCGTATCGCCTGTACCCCTGTATATTCTACACATCCCCGCGGATAATTTCAAGTCCTGCCGCAATTACATTCTGCCACATCCCACGAATTCGATTCCTTACGTTCTCAAGCCGGGGCATTCCTGCCCTGCCGCCTGTCCGGAATGACACATTGGGCCGCTCAGCAAAACAGGAAGCCCTGGGGCTCCCTGCTGCTTTTTATAAATTGATGTAGAAAACATCTGTTATCTTTTTGATAATACTTCTTCTTCATATGTACGGACCGCATCAAACCAGCTCTTGTCGGCAATGACGCCGCACTGTCTGCAGTATTCCTCCCACACGTCACCGAACGGGAAGGTCTTGATATCCTCCTGCCATACCATGAGCTCCGTCATCCGATTCTCATCCTGCAGCTTTTTCAATTCTTTATTCGGCGTGCATAACGCATTTAACAGAGCCTTCTGCCAGCTGCGGAAACCGACCGTCCATGCCGATATACGGTTGATGCCGGCGTCAAAATAATCGAGCGCCATATAGACACGGCCAAGCGCATCGTTTCTGACGATCTCCTTCGCCATCTCCTTCGTTTCATCATCAAAGAGAACAACGTGATCGCTGTCCCAGCGCACCGGTCTGGTGATGTGCAGGGCAATCTCCGGGAAAAAGCACAGAAGCGCAGGAATCTTATCCGATACGACTTCCGTCGGATGATAATGCCCGTTATCCATCAACGGCAGACAGCCCTCATGCGTCGCCGCAAAGGACAGTGTAAACTCCGCGCTTCCCGCCGTATAGGATTCCACGCCGATGCCAAATACTTTGGATTCCACACAGGGCTTTACCAGATTTTTATCGAATGGCTCCGCCAGAATCTGCTCAATGGAATCTTTGTAACGCATTCTGGGACCCATGCGGTCGGCCGGAATATCTTTGTAACCGTCTCCGGTCCAGATATTCATAACACAGGGTACCCCTGTCTCTTTCGCAAAATACTCGGAAATACGGATACATGCCCTGCCATGCTCAATCCAGAATTTTCTCGTTTCTTCGTCGGGGCTTGAAAGCGTCAGCCCGTCTTTTACCTTATCGTGGGAAAAGAAGGTAGGGTTAAAATCAATGCCCATATTTCTTTCTTTGGCAAATTCTACCCATTTCGCGAAATGCTTCGGCTCGATCTTATCGCGGTCCACATACTCTCCTTCTTCAAAAATCGCATAGCTCGCATGCAGGTTCAGTTTCTTTTTGCCCGGCATCAGTTTAAGAGCCATCTCCATATCCTGCATCAGCTGTTCCGGCGTCGTCGCTTTTCCCGGATAGTCTCCCGTCGTCTGGATACCTCCGGTCAGCGGTCCGTCATGATCAAAACCGGTCACATCATCCCCCTGCCAGCAGTGAAGAGATACCGGAATCTCTTTCAGCGCCGCGATTGCCGCATCGGTGTCCACGCCGACTGCCGCATACATTTCTTTTGCTGCTTCATACCTTTCTTTCTGTGTCATGCTCCTTCTCCTTTTCCATCTTGATTTCTTCTTCATTGATTCCCGCATCCTGCGGCGGGATATCTGCCCTGCCTGTCCGATTGGCCCGGTCCTGTTGTTTCTTAAATTATAACGGACTTTTCCGCTTTTAGAAAGGTCTTTTTCCTACAAAAGAAGGGACCTCATTTGCAAAGCGTAAAGGATGGTCAGGGATGTCCATGAACGGCTGTGCGGCTATACGGCTACGCGGGGAAGGAACTTCTGGTGCAGGAAGTTTGAATATGCTACAATGAATACGGGCCGGGACCTGCTTATACGGAAGCACCTGCGGAAATATTCCGCTGTCTCCGCCGGCCGCCTGGGGTTTGACCGGAAAGGGGAACATGCCATGCAGAAAGAATTACTGGAACAGCTTCAACGCATTACGGAAGAAGAACAGGCTGTTTTAAACGGCCGTCAGGATGTTCGAAAGGAATTGTATACTTCCGGACGGGACTTCGTGATCGACAGCGGAAAACTCTTACAGAAAGGCCGTCTGATCGAAATACGGCCTCATACGAGGTTTATCCATTTCCCGAAACACAGCCATAACTATGTGGAAATGGTCTATATGTGCAGCGGAAGCACTACCCATATCATCAATGACAGGGAACGCATCATATTACAGGAGGGCGATCTTTTGTTCCTGAACCAGCATGCCACACAGGAAATTCTTCCCGCGAAGGAAAACGACATTGCCGTCAATTTTATTATCCTGCCGGAATTTTTTGACCGCGCCTTTTCCATGATTGAACGGGAAAATATCCTGCATGACTTTCTGATTTCCGTTCTTTCACAGGATTCTTCCCGGTCCAGTTACCTGCATTTTCAGGCCAAAGACATCCTTCCGGTCCAGAATCTCATAGAAAATATGATCTGGACGCTGCTTCACAAAAAAGCGGGAACCAACACGATCAATCAGACCACCATGGGCCTTCTTTTCCTGAATCTGTCCATGTTTGCAGATGCGATCAATCAGGACGGGCCAAACCAGTACGAACAGAATCTCGTCTTCTCCGTACTGAAATATATCGAAACTCACTATAAAAACGGTTCCTTAACGGAAGCCGCAAAAGAGCTTGGCCAGCCCGCCTATTCGATCAGCCGTCTGTTAAAAAAACATACGAAATTTAATTTTAAGGAACTGCTTCAACAGCGAAAATTACAGCAGGCCGCCTATCTTCTTTCCCAGACGCCGCTTACCGTAGAAGCGGTGATGAAAAACATTGGTTATGATAACAGCAGCTATTTCTATCGGAAGTTCCGGGAAAAATATGGCTGTTCCCCGCGGCAGTACCGGGAGACGTGATACCCTCCGCTTTATTCTTCCGTCTGCTCTTCCGGTTTCTCTTCCTCTTTCAGTCTGATATGCACCTCATCCAGCTGCCTTTGTTCTACCGAAGACGGGGCATTCATCATCACATCCATGGCGCTCTTGTTCATCGGGAAAGGGATGATCTCCCGGATGCTTTCCTCTCCGGTAATCAGCATGATCATCCGATCCACGCCGGGCGCGATGCCGGCATGCGGAGGCGCGCCATAGCAGAAGGCATTGTACATGGCCGGGAATTTGGCCTTCACATCCTCTTCCCCCAGTCCGACTAACTCAAAGGCTTTGACCATGATTTCCGGATCATGATTCCGCACCGCACCGGAAGACAGTTCTACGCCGTTGCAGACGAGGTCATACTGATAGGCCAGAATGGACAGCGGGTCCTGATTTTTCAGTGCATCCATACCGCCCTGCGGCATGGAAAACGGATTATGACAGAATTCCAGTTCCCCGGACTCCTCCCCGATCTCATACATCGGAAAGTCCACGATCCAGCAGAATTCATAACGTTCCTTATTCATGTGGGCCTCACAGTGAAGTCCCAGCATATTTCGAAGAACCCCGGCTGTTTTCTGGGCTCTTAGCTTTTTACCGGAAGTCAGACCCACGAAATCGCCCGGCTTCAATCCAAGCTTCTCAACCACCTTTTCCCGGATCTGAGTCAGGAATTTACTGATGCCGCCGACCAGTTCGCCATTGTCATCCAGCCGGAACCAGTAGGCCTTCTCGCCGGACTGTACTTCCACGTCGCTGCAGATCTTATCGATCACTTTGCGCGTCGCGCCGAACCTGTCCACCACAATCGCCTTGACCGTATTCCCCGCAAAGGGCCCGAAACCGCAGTCCGCCAGAACCTCCGTAGCATCCTGCACCGTCAGGTCGATACGCAGATCCGGCTTGTCCGAACCGTACTTTTCCATCGCTTCCAGATAGGGAATTCGTGTAAAAGGCGTTCCGGAAGCGGTTTTGTATACGCCGTATTTCTCAAACACCGGCGGCAGCGCTTCCTCTATAATCGTAAAGACATCATCCTGACTCGCAAAAGCCATTTCCATATCGAGCTGGTAAAACTCGCCCGGAGAACGGTCCGCCCTTGCATCTTCATCCCGGAAACAGGGAGCGATCTGGAAGTAACGGTCAAAACCGGATGCCATCAGAATCTGCTTGAACTGCTGAGGCGCCTGCGGCAGCGCATAGAACTTGCCGGGATGCACTCTGGACGGAACGATATAGTCTCTCGCCCCCTCCGGCGACGAACAGGTCAGAATCGGCGTCGTAATTTCCAGAAATCCAAGCTCCGTCATTCTCTGGCGCAATTCCGAAACAATTTTACTTCTTAAAACAATCTTATCCTTTACCTGTGGATTTCTCAGATCCAGATAGCGGTATTTCAGCCGCAGATTCTCATCCGCCTCTCTGGAACGGTTGATTTCAAACGGCAGCGCATTATAGCGACAGTTTCCGAGCACACTGATCTTCTCCGGCACGACCTCGATATCCCCGGTCGGCAGATTCGGATTTTTATTGGAACGTTCCCTGACGGTTCCCTCAATGCTGAGCGTGGATTCATTATTGATACCGTCAAGAGACTGCATGATCTCTTCCGTTTCAACCACAATCTGCGTCGTGCCATAAAAATCTCTGAGAATCAGAAAACCCAGATTTTTGGACACCTTTCTCAGATTGTCATACCATCCTGCCAGCGTCACCTTTTCTCCGATGTTTTCGCTGCGCAGTTCATTACAGTTATAAGTTCTCGATTGCATCATCGCTTTAGATTCCTTTCCGCTTCTTCTTGCTTTTTGAACTCGTCAGTCTATTCTATCACAGGTGGACGCGGGCAGGCAAGCGCAATGCCCGATAAAATTCTTTCGCCGGAATTCTTTCGATTCCCCTCTTCAAATTCTTCCGTTTTCCTCTTGCAACCTGCTTTCTTTTTTAATAAAATACAGTTATCATCAACTAAAATTTACGAAAATTTGGAAAGGACAAGGAACACAGCCATGTATGGAAGATTGCTGAACTACGAACAAAAGGGCCAGACAATCACGCTGCGCTATGAAAATCAGACCGCCCGGATACAGGTATTGACTCATAAAGTCATCAATGTATTCGTTCCCTTTGCGTCTGAAGAACACCGCTCCAAGGCGATCGAAGGGAATAAAGAGCTTCCCACAGCCTATACGCTCGATCGGATGGAAGATCATCTCGTCCTCACGACGGATTCCCTGATCTGCAGGATCTATGACAATCTGATGATTGATTTTTACGACCGGGAAGGAACGCTGCTCTGTGCCGACTATCGTGGTCAACGAAAACCCCGGTTTACGCCCAAAGCCGCTTTTATCGAACTCGCCAGACAGGAAGGGCATGACGTCAGCGATACCGGCATTCTGAATCATCCGGTACAGTGCGTAAAACAGCTGGATGCGTCCGACTGTATCTACGGACTGGGGGACAAAACCGGCGTTTTGAACAAACGGTATTATGAATATGAGAATTGGAACAGCGACATCCCGGACCCCCACGAAGACTGCTTTAAGTCTCTGTATAAAAGCATTCCTTTCTTTATCACACTGAAAGAAAAGGGTGTCTACGGTATCTTCTTCGACAACACCTTTAAAAGCTACTTTAATTTTGGCAAGGAAAACAACCAATACTACAGCTTCGGAAGCGATGCCGGCAATCTGGATTACTATTTTATCGGAGGAGACCGCATGACGGAAATCCTCGAAAGCTATACTTATCTGACCGGCCGGATGCCTTTGCCGCAAAAATGGGTGTTGGGTTATCATCAGTCCCGCTGGGGATACGACGATGAGAAGACTTTCCGGGAGCTTGCCGCGAAGCTGCGCGAGCTGCGCATTCCCTGCGATGCCCTGCATTTCGACATCGACTATATGGAGCGCTACAAGGTCTTTACCTGGAACCGGGAGCGCTTCGACGATGCCGAAACGTTGCTTGCCGACCTGAAAAAGCAGGGCATCAAAGCCGTCACGATTATCGATCCCGGCGTTAAGGTGGAAAAAGAGTACCCGATGTATGAGGAAGGCATCGGGCACGGCTTTTTCGCCAAATCCCCGGACGGCAGCGTCTATGTCAACAAGGTCTGGCCGGGCGATGCTGTATATCCCGATTTCGGAAATCCTGCCGTCCGGAACTGGTGGGGACAGCATTTGAAGTTCTATACCGATCTCGGCGTCGGCGGCATCTGGAACGACATGAACGAACCGGCCAGCTTCAACGGTCCGCTTCCGGACGATATTGTCTTTACGGACGAGGACCATGCTTCCACCCATGCCGAGATGCACAACGTTTACGGCCACAATATGGCAAAAGCCACCTACGAAGGCTGGAAATCCCTTACCGGAAAAAGACCTTTCGTCATCACGAGAGCCTGCTATGGCGGCTCCCAGAAATATGCCACCGCATGGACCGGCGACAACCAGAGCCTCTGGACCCATCTGCGCATGGCGATTCCACAGCAGTGCAATCTGGGACTGAGCGGCATGGCCTTTGTAGGAACCGATATCGGCGGTTTCGGAGCCGATACCACACCGGAGCTTTTAATCCGCTGGGTTCAGGTCGGCTGCTTTTCGCCACTGTTCCGCAACCACTGCGCCATCGGCAGCATGAATCAGGAGCCCTGGCTGTTCGGAGAGGAAACGCTTGCCATCTACCGCAAATATGTAAACTTACGTTATACGCTGCTGCCCTATTTCTATGACCTGTGCAGGGAATGCGAGCAGACCGGCCTTCCCATTCTCCGGCCCCTCGTTCTGCATTATGAGAATGATCCCAATGTCAGAAACATAAACGACGAATTTCTTGTCGGCAGACAACTGCTTGTAGCTCCCATCGTCGAACAGGGCGCGCGGAAACGTATGGTCTATCTGCCGGAGGGCGTCTGGTACGATTACTTTACTCCCGGCAATGAGAAACCACAATGTTATCAGGGGAATCAATACTATATCGTGGATGCGCCTCTGGACAAATGTCCCGTTTTCGTCAAAGCCGGCACGATACTGCCCAAGGCCCCGGCGCAGATGTATGTGGGAGAAATCGCGGACCCCGGACTGATTCTGGATGTCTATCCCGGTGAAGGCTCCTGCGTTCACTATCACGACAACGGAGAAGACTTCGCCTACCGGGAGGGCGCTTACCACGAATACCTCTTTCGGACGGACAAAAATGGCGAACTGCAGATCACAAAGCTGCATGAAGGTTACCATGATTATCCGGAGATTACCGTCCGGTATCCGTACCGGGACGTTTCCGAAATGTAACCGCCCAAGCTACATCCGTTTATCGAATGCATTTTGGTTTTACAAAACTGGCTGCCGCACTGACGGTATGGTCTCTGCTTAATGCGGCAGTCCTCCATATGGCGGCTCAGGGAAACCTGTGCCGCCATCTTTTCTTCTATTCCCGCACCGTCGATCTGTAATAGAAACAGGTTTTCTCCGGCACGCGGTATACCCTGCCGGCCGCACCTTCCCCTTCTGTCCGGTAATCCGTACTGTATCCGAATACGATTCTTCCGTCAGGAAGCGCACAGTACAGACATCCCTCCCAGGGACAGGGCGCCTCGTAGGCCGGAAGCACATTGACGGCGCTTTCATCTCCCAGATTCCATGTGAAAATCCCGTCATATCCCCAGAACACGAAATCCGTATCGGAGCCGGGCGCGATAATGTCCAGCATAATCGTTCCTTCCGGCACAATTCCTTCATAGATCTCCTTCAGACACCCCTTTTCCGGATCGACGGAAGCAATGCCCATCCTGTTTTCCTCCACGCCGGGCAGCTGGATCTGCGTATAGACCTTTCCGTCCTTTCCGACGCCAAGCCCTCCTGCGTCATGGCTCCGGTACCGGTCGGAGGTAACCGCTCTCACATAATTTCCGTCCTGATCGAATACGGAAAGCAGTCTGTCGGAGAACATGGCGCGGATATAGATATATCCCCGGTCATCCACTACCATTCTGCTGACTCTGCTGCCGATCTTTTCCCGATAAGGAGACAGGTCAATCTTCTTCCTGACCTCTCCTTCCCCGTTCAGAATCCACAGGCCCATCCGATAGGATTCTCCCGCGATTGTCGCGACAGCGTTCTCATCGCCGTCCGGCACGCGTTCCATCAGCGCCATATAAATATCTCCCTTTTTATCCTGATACAAAGCCGTGATATCGGTTTCCGTCTCGAAATCGTCAAAGAACAGTTCCGAATCGCTGCCGCCGATCTCCATCTTATGGACCGCGTTCCATCCCGTCAGGAAAATGCAGTCGGAGCCCGCCGCCATGGTCCTCACTTCCAGCGTTCCCGTATAAGGAATGGTAAGTTCCTGCGCCGGGTCCCGGACGGCCTCGCTTCGCAGAACGTCTTCCTCCGTCACTTCTTTTTCCTTCTCTTCCTCCATCTCCTTTTTGACCGATTCGGTCAGATTGTCAATTTCATCCGCCGTCAGCTTTTCGTTCATGGCCTGTAAGCTGTAATCCCGCTTCTGCATGAAATCGATGATCTGCAGCAGCTCTTCGTCGCTCATTTCCTTCTCCGGAAAAAAGAATGTCGCCGTATTACCATAAAAGGCCACGCCCTTTCCCCGATAATCCTCCGGCTCCGAAATCATGGTCAACGCCCCTCGGGGGAACGTTCCCGCCTCCTCGTAGGACCTTCGCAGCTCCGCCATCCGCTCCTTTTCCGAATCCGTATAGGGCCTGTTATAATTATCAACGCCGATCGCATTCCGGTAAATCTGTAAGAAATATTCCTCCATCTCCTTTTCGTTCATCGCTTCCATTCGCTGCTGTAAAGCACTGACTGCAGCGGTCACCGTAATGGAAAACATGACTGTCAGAACCGCCGCCAGAAGAACTGCCTTTTTCCAGGTCATCCGATATTTTCGGCGTTTTGGAAGACCGACAAGTATGTCATCTATTTTGTTTTGCAGAGAATCGGGCAACATCATCTCTTCCCGATTCGCCATCTTAAACAGCTTTTGATCCAAACACTTTTGACCTGAAAGCTGCTGTTCCTGTTTCACTCTTCTTTTCATATGGAACCTTCTCCTTTCTGACTCAATCGGTCACAACCACTCCTTCAGCTGTTTTTTTCCCCGGAAAAGTCTGGATTTGACCGTTCCTTCCGCAATATGCAGTATTTCTCCGATTTCTTTTACGGAAAATCTTTCATAATAGTACAAAATAATTACTTCCCGGAAAACAACATCAAGTTCCATGACCATATCCCACAGCTCGTGGTACTCGTCCCGGAATTCAGGCATATAATCTTCCATATTTTCCATGGGAGAAACCCGCTTGTTTTTCGCATAAATTCGCTTCGCCTCATTCGCGGTTATCTGCATAATCCACGCCCGAAAGCTCTCCGTTCTGCGCAGCGTATGTATTTTCTCATACGCTTTCAGAACAGACTCACCGACCGCATCCTCCGCGTCCTCGCGGTTATGCAGGATACCGAGCGCGAGCCTGTACTGATTCGGCATATACTCCCGGACCAGACGGGCAAATGTTTCATTACTGATCGCAGACATGATCCACCTCCTTTGCAGTTTTGCCGGCTTTCATATTATATGACCGGGCAAAGCGGAAAAAGGTTCCTGACTTTCAAAAAACAGAACAAAATGTCTTCCACACTGTGTCGAAATTTCCTAATCACGGTTCAGGTGTCAAAAGGTGTGCTGAATAAACTGTAAAGGCAGATTGCATAAAATATTCCCACAGCTGTCTTGCGCAGGAATATGAGATTTTCTTAATATTCTGTTCAAGACTTAGCAATTTCGGGACATGGAAGTCCCGGAAAGCCCGATTCGAGCCCGGATGGCGAGTGTCGGGCGGTTGCGTCCGCATATCATAACGTTGGCGGAATATTTAGAAAATCCATTTTCCGAAGTCAGACGCAAGGGAATATTTTGTGCAATCTGCCAATGAGAGTTTTATACCGCACCTTTTGACACCTGAACCCTAATTACAGAAAAAAGGCAGGGACAGACCTTTGCTTCTCATTCGCCGTCTGTCCCTGCCGATCATCGTTTTCCGATATCGAACTATCGCCGCTTTTTTCACTGACACTTTTTTCGTTGCAGCCTTTTCACTGACATTTTTCTTCCTTACATCTCCGTCAGCTCATACTCCCTGCTGCCAAATCCCAGCTCCGCAGCCGCTTCTACCGTATGAATGCCGTTCTTTGATTCCATTCTCTCGATCAGATGTTTCTTTCCGGGGTCCTCTGCGCGGTAAACAAGATCGACACAGGCCTGATCAAGCGCGATCGGATCGAGAGAAGCAAGCATGCCGATATCCGCCATCTTCGGGTCTTCCGCCACCGCACAGCAGTCGCAGTCCACCGACATATTTTTCATCACGTTGATATAGGCAATCTGCCCCGGAAAATAATTGACGATCGACTGCGCCGCGTCCGCCATGGATTCCAGGAACGAATCGTGATCCGAAGACCAGAAGCTGTCCGGATCTCCGACGCCATGGATATAGGCTTTTCCATGAGAGGATGCCAGTCCGATTGAAATATTTTTCAGCGCGCCGCCAAAACCGCCCATCGGATGACCTTTAAAATGTGAAAGCACGAGCAGCGAATCATAATTTTTCATATGGTCCCCCACAAAATTTTTCCTGATCTTCTTTCCATTCTCAATGGAAAGCTCCAGCTCGCCGTCCTCATCCATAATATCCACGTCGGCAGCGTCGGTCCATCCATGCAGCTTCATCGTCTCCCAGTGAGCCTTTGTCGTGTTGCGCGCCCCTTCATATGCCGTATTACACTCCACGATCGTACCATTTACCTTCTGAATCATGGGCTTCCAGAAATCGGGCCTGATAAAGTTCTGATTGCCCACCTCTCCGGAATGCACCTTCACCGCCACTTTTCCCGAAAGCTCGATTCCAAGAGCATCATACAGCTTTAAAACCGCTTCGGGCGTTATTTCCTTTGTAAAAAAAACCTTTGACTTTCCCATGATAAATCTCCCTTTCCATTTCCCGCATACCGGGCATATTTTTTCTTCCTTATATTATACAGGCCAAATCCCGGTTCAGGTCAAGCATCTTTTTCAAAAAAAGGGATATTTTCTGCAGGTAATCTCTGCGCCGTCCGCATTCCATACCCGGTAGGTGATTCCCCTTCCGATGTTGGGAAAGTCCGCACTGTACGCGGCATCCGCTACAAAAAGTCCAAGCAGAAGAAGCCCGGCCGTCAGTCTGATCTTTTCCGGCATCCTGTGATACAGGCCCGTATAAACGGGAATCAGGAAAAATACGAGAAAAAGGCCGCCGAATCCGAACATCAGGCTGCTCATCAGGCAGACATGGCCATTCAGGTTTAACAACATGCCGCTGTAATCCCACCATCTGACACCCCATGCTTTTTCCAGAAAAAAACCGGCCAGGTATTCTAACAGGGAACAGACCGTCAGGGAGATCAGAAATACGAACATGGGCCGTCTTTTCCACCGGCGAAGCAGCAAATACAGAAACAGCGCTCCCGACCCATAGACCGGCAGCCAGGGACCAAACAGAATTCCCCGGTTCACAAACCGCCCTTCCCGCACCAGATAAATTCCCACTTCCCATAACCATCCCAGAAAAGAAACCAGAAAAAACAGCAGTACATAATAATCGAATGAAACTTTTTTTATCCCGTTTACGCTCATCATGTCTGTTATTTTTTCCGGTTCCTCTGAAAATATCCGCGCTGCAACAGCATTTGTCTCCCGCCGGCCGATGAATCCTTAATCCAGTTCGCTCATTCCCGTATAAAGGCTGTAATACCGTCCGCGCTGCAACAGCAGATCGTCGTGATCACCGCGCTCGATAATCTCTCCGTTTTCCAACACCATGATCGCATTGGCATTGCGTACCGTCGAGAGCCGATGGGCGATAACAAGTGTCGTCCTGCTTGCCATCAGCCGGTCCATCCCATGCTCGATATGTTTTTCCGTCCTCGTATCGACGGAGCTCGTGGCCTCATCCAGAATCAGAACCGGCGCTCTGGAAATGGCGGCCCGCGCGATGTTCAGAAGCTGCCTCTGGCCCTGGCTCAGATTCGCGCCGTCGCCTTCCAGCATCGTATCATAGCCATTTTCCAGACGCATGATAAAGGAATGCGCGCTGGCCGTTCTGGCCGCAGCCTCCACCTCCGCATCGGTCGCGTCCAGCCTGCCATAACGGATATTTTCTCTGACGGTCCCGGTAAAAAGATGCGTATCCTGCAATACCATCGCGATATTCCTCCGCAGGTCATCCCGCCTGATATCCCTGATATCGATGCCGTCGATCAGAATTCTGCCCGCATCGATATCATAGAACCGGTTGATCAGATTGGTAATGGTCGTCTTCCCCGCACCGGTTGAGCCGACAAAGGCGATCTTCTGTCCCGGCCTGGCATACAGCGACACATCCTTTAGAATCGTCTTCTCCGGCACATAACCGAATGTGACATGCTCTATCGTAACGGCGCCTTTCACTTCCATACCGTCCCTGTCGGCGTAATTCTGACCGGAAGCAGGAACGCTGAATACAAATTTCCCGTCTTTTTCCACGATCGAAACGGCTTCCGGCGCATCCGCATCCTCCGGCGCGCTGTCCATCACATCGAAAACCCGCTCCGCGCCCGCAAGGGCGGAAAAGATCGTATTGACCTGCATGGAGATCTCGTTGATCGGACGGCTGAACTGTCTGGAATAATTGACGAAGATCGTCAGCCCTCCCAGATCAAAGCCCTTTAACACACATAAAATGCCGCCGATACAGGCCGTCAGAGAATAGCTCACCTGACTTAAATTGCCCATGACAGGACCCATGATGCCGCCGAAAAACTGTGCGTTTACCTGCTTTTTACATAAATCGTCATTCAGGCGGGAAAACTCCTCTTCCGCAATTTCCTCGTGACAGAATACCTTAACGACCTTCTGACCTGTGACCGTCTCCTCGATATAGCCGTTCAGCATTCCGAGCGCCGCCTGCTGCTGCTTATAGTATTTCCGGCTTCTGCCCGCCACCGACCGTCCCGCCCGTATCATCAACGGTGCCATAACGACCGTTATGATTGTGAGCCAGATATTGGTATACAGCATCAGCGCAAAGGTTCCGACGATATTGATTGCCCCGGAGATCAGCTGGTTGATCGTATTATTCAGCATTTCTCCCACCGCATCCACATCATTGGTAAAGCGGCTCATGACATCTCCATGATGATTCGTATCATAAAACCTGACCGGCAGCTTCCCCAGTCTGCAAAAGAGATCATCCCGCAGCTTCTGCAGCGCACTCTGAGAAACGGAAATAATAATTCTCGACTGCAGATACTGCGCTGCGATACCGACCGCATAGATGCAGCCCATCAGAATCAGGGAATGAAATAACGTTAGTCTGCCTCCCTCTCCGGACACGAGACTGTTAATGATCGGCCTGAGCAGATAAGAACCCATCAGGTTCGCCACCGTATAAAGAACAATACAGAAGATAAAAATTCCCAGCTTCCACTTGTCTTCCCCCATATAGGAGAAGAGCCTCCCGATCGTTTTTCCCGCATTTTGCGGTCTGGATACGGGCATCCCCGCATTACGCCTTCCGGGCCCCGGCATTCCGGGACCGCCGCCCGGCCTGACCGCCGCGTTCTCCCGCCTCATATTCTCCGTTTTCATGATACGCTCACCTCCCTGTCCATCTGGGAATCATAAATCTCCTGATACGCGCTGCAGGAAGCCAGCAGTTCCTCATGACTGCCCATTCCCACGATCCGGCCCTCCTCCATGACCAGAATCTGATCCGCGTCCATGACGGAACTGATACGCTGCGCAATAATAAGCTTCGTCGTATGCCGCAGCGTTGTTTTGAAGCATTCTCTGATTTGGGCTTCTGTTGCCGTATCGACCGCACTGGTGCTGTCATCCAGAATCAGAATCTTCGGCTTCTTTAACAGGGCGCGCGCGATACAGAGCCGCTGCTTCTGGCCTCCCGACACATTCACGCCGCCCTGCCCAAGCTCCGTCTCATATCCTTCCGGGAAGTGGCTGACGAAAGCATCCGCCTGCGCCGCCATCGCCGCATTTCGAATTTCCTCCTCCCCGGCCTGTTCGTCTCCCCATTTCAGGTTTTCCAGAATCGTACCGGAAAAAAGTACATTTTTCTGAAGTACCATGCCGACGCCGGTTCGCAGATTTTTCAGGGAATAATCTCTGACATCCACGTTATCGATAAGCACCGCCCCTTCATCCACATCATAAAGTCTCGGAATCATCTGCACCAGCGTGGTCTTACCGGAACCGGTGGAACCGATAATGCCCACCGTCTGGCCGGGTTTTACCGTAAAGCTGATATCATGAAGCACTTTTTCATGGTTCTTCTTATAATAACGGAAAGAAACATGACGGAATTCGATTCCTCCCTCGCGCACCACGCTGTCCTTATGCACGGCCGTCTCATCCGTCAGATCGACTTCCGTATCCAGCACTTCTCCGATTCTTTTCGAAGACGCAACTGCTCTGGAGCTTTGCAGAAGCACCATTGCAAGCATCATGAGCGACATCAGAATCTGCGTCACATAGGTGGTAAACGCCGTCAGATCACCGACCTGCATCGTTCCGTCCAGAATCTGGTTCCCGCCGAACCATACGACGGCAAGAATCGTCACATTCATAGCCAAAGTCATGATCGGCATCTGAATAATCACAACCTTAAAGGCATCCAGACTGGATTTTTTCAGCTCCTCATTCGCATCCGCAAACCGCTCCTCCTCGTATTTCCCCCGCACAAAGGACTTAATAACACGAACATTGGTCAAAACCTCCTGAATATTGGAGTTCAGCTTATCCAGTTTCTTCTGCATCCGCTCAAATCTGGGAAACGCGATCCGGATAATCGTCCCGATGGCGACTGCCAGCACCGGCGCAACGATCAGAATAATCACAGCCAGAGAAGCATTCATCATAAATGCCATAATGACGGCGCCGATTAACATCCCCGGCGCGCGCAGCATCATCCTAAGCCCCATCATGATCAGATTCTGCATCTGCGTGATATCGTTGGTCAGCCTCGTGACAAGAGACCCCGTCGAAAAACCGTCGATATTGGCAAAGGAAAACTGCTGCACCTTCCGAAACAGATCTTTCCGCAGGTCCCTTCCGAAATGCATCGCGGCCTTTACCGCAAAATAGGCGCCTCCGATTCCTCCGGCCATCATGATAAAGGCTGTCGCCACCATCATGATTCCCCTTGAGATGATATAACCAATATCGCGATTCGCCGCTCCGACATTGATGATGTCCGCCATCATGGCAGGCAGCATGACCTCCCCGATCACCTCCACAATCATCATGATCGGGCCCAGAATAAAGGCTGCCAGATAGGGTTTTATGTATTTTCCGTATCGTTTCATTCCGTCTGCTCCTTTCCGGTATCCGCGTGCATTCTGCTCAGATTCCGATGCGCTCTTTCCAGAAAACCGCGGAACTGCTCCATCTCTTCCTTCGAAAATCCCTCAAACATACCACAGTCGATCTCATCAAAAAAACGGATGCTGTCGTGAATAATCTGATTTCCTCTGTCCGTAACAGCGACCCGGTTACTGCGGTGATCCTCCGCATTCGTTTTCCTCTCAATATAACCGCCTTTTTCCAGCTTCCGTAAGGAGACGGCCACCGCCGCCGGAGAAATATCCAGTCTTGCCGCCAGCTCGCTCTGGGAACAGTCCGGATTCCTTCCAAGGTGCATCAGCAGACGATGCTGACTGCGGTATATTTCCGTATCCAGCGTCCGCAGTTTTTTTTCAATACAGCGGCGCAGCATGAAATCCGTCCGACGGAAAAGATCGGCTGTCGTATGATGCTGACTCATTGTAATTACCTACCTCCTTCATCATGCTTCTCCCTCATAAGCGCCCTGATGACGCAAGGGGTTCATTCCTTTGCAGGTTGATCATTTATACGCTGATTATTGATACTCTGATTACCTGCCTGTTAATCATCTACATGTTAATAATTAATATGTTAACATTTAACTTGTTAACTATTTTATGCCGGAACTCCGCTCCTGTCAAGTATCTTTTCCAACAGACTTCCGAATTTTTATCCAATGCGCCTCACCCTTTTTATTCCATGGATTTCACAATGTATTCTCTGGTTTCTCATGAAATCATGAGATTTTTCAAACTGGCATTGTGAAAAAATCTTAATTTGGCACTTTTCACAATGCCACTTTGGCATATAATGGAAAGCGATAAAGGCCTTTGGTAAATTCAGAAAGAATAAAGGAAATGAAAAAGAAAGGTATGGTTACTCTTATGAAAAACATGAATCTTCAGAAACTTGTCCTGACAGGACTTTTTGCCGCCCTGTCCTATGTTGTCTTCACCTTCCTGCAGATCAAAATCACGCTGCCCGGCGGGGATGCTACCTCGATCCACCTCGGCAATGCGGTCTGTGTACTCGGCGCGCTGCTGCTCGGCGGTGTCCTGGGAGGCCTGGGCGGAGCCCTCGGCATGACCATCGGCGATCTGCTCGATCCCGTTTATATCCTCTATGCACCGAAAACATTTCTCCTGAAATTCTGCATCGGGCTGATCACCGGTCTGATCGCACACCGGCTCGGTCATATCCGGACGCAAAAAGATAACAAAAAGATACTCCTCTGGACAATCCTTGCGGCATCCGGCGGCCTGCTCTTTAATGTCATTTTCGATCCGCTCATCGGATACTATTACAAGCTGTGCATTCTCGGAAAGCCTGCTGCGGAACTGATTCTGGCATGGAACATCACATCCACCTCGATCAATGCGGTTACTTCCACAATCGTATCAGTTGTTATTTATACCGCACTCCGTCCCGTCCTGAAAAAATCCGGTTTCTTTGATCAGACCGGTCAAACAGGCACAGCTGCGCCTTGCAGGGCGCGATAGCCCCCGTCTCCATCAGCCCTCATGGCGCGCACCCCAAAAGGAGCCATACAGGTTTTGCTCCCGTATGGCTCCTTTTCATGAAATCGTGCATATAATCGCGTTTTCCTTATTCTTTTTCCGGGATTATAACAGCCGCTATTAAATAAACAAGGGCTCCCGTACCGCATCCTGCCAGCGCACAGAAGATCCATATGATCCTGACAATCGTCGGATCAATATTCAGATATTCTCCAAGCCCGCCACAGACACCGCAAATCATTCTGTTCTCTCTGGAACGTGTCAGTTTTCGATAATCATTTCCCATTTTTGATACCATGTCCTTTCCGAAGCCTTCCGGCCTCTTTGATATATCCTGCCCTGAATTACAGGCCCGCCGATGATAGCGGCACATTTAATCCGTAAATTTTATTTCAATGCTTCCTACCGAACATTCAATGTCCATTACGCCTCTGCCGCCGTTCCTGACGGTTCTTTCGCTGCTTAACCCGCTGTATGTGTTTCCGTTTAAGTTGATTTCTCCCATGGAGCACTCCAGATCATAATCGTAATCTTCTTCCGCGCCCTCCAGTCTCAGATTCACCGAACCTGCGCCGCATTCGATATCGGCGTTTCTTCCGATTCTTCCTTCCAGTTCCAGACTGCCTGCGGAAGCCTCCAGATCCGCGTTCTCCGCGGTAAAATTCCCGACGGTGAGAGATCCGGCGCCGGTATTTGCGGAAAACTCTCCGGCCGTAACATCTCTGACCTCCATTCCGCCGGCATTGACGGAAAGCTCGACTTCGTTCCCGGACAGACTTTCAATAACAGCTGTTCCCGCATCTACCTCCACATCGATTTCACCCGCTTCCAGCGCGATGCTCTCCAGCTTTCCCGCACCGATTTCCAGATCGATAGAATCAAGATTCATGCCCTTTGGAAGATACAGATAAATCGTTCCCCGCAGTCCCATGTCCCACCATCGAAAATCTTTCTCGCTGTATAACCGGAACGTTCCTCCCTGCATTTTATATCTGACCGGCCACGCGTCCTCTTCTCTGGCAACCCAGATATAATCATCCTCCGATTCCCGAATGGACAGATTGCTGCCGCCGCATTCAATCTCAAGCCGTTTGACATCGGAAACGCCGTATGCGGTTCTCTCCTGTTCATCGATTCCGATGCCGCCTTCTTCATCCGCCCATTCCGTCATGTGAGACCCGGAATCTCTGTCCGTTATATACCATAGCCCGATTCCGCTGTATGCCAGCCGCATTTCATGTCCCCAAATGCGAAATGTATGTCCGTCCCAGGCCTTCAGCTGTCTGAAGCCCCCCATCACGCCACAGATACCGTAAAAAGCGCATCCGACGAAAAACAGTACCAGTGCCGTAATCAAACATCCTTTCATAAACTTTTTCATGCCCTTGCACCTCCTAATCTGAAAATACTCCGTATCAGCTTCACAATCCCACGAACAGTCGCCGGTATGAGCATTCCACATATGAAAACAGTGAAGCAGAGTGCGCACAGCCCGACCGCCAGACAGATCATTCCCGCGCCCATCATACACAGGCCCCCAGCGGCGTTCCGAACAACAGCCCGATGCCAAATATAAACAAACCGATACCAACCAATGATAAAGCGATCGCCACAGCAACAGCCGCCGCCAGAATTCCGAGCAGCGCACCCAGCAGACCGGCTATCACTCCAACCGCACCGGCGCCGATGCCGAGCAGAAAGGGACCTGCAAATATACACAGGATCACAATCAGGGCGATCATGCCGCCGGACATCTTCTTTTTCTCCGACTTCTTTTCCCTGTTCAGACCGGAATCCTGCCAGGCGCTTTCACGATTTCCGTAACTGTCATTTCCCGGCCCGTAACCATTGCCGCTCCCCTGCGTGAACCGCTGTCCTCCGTCACCGGACCGGCCGTTTGGTCCATCGGTATCACGATCCTCCGGAACAGGTTTTCCCGGGTCCATGACCTCGTCGCTGTGATGCCGTTCATACCCTGAAAATCCCTTTTCCGTAAATTCGCCTGCACTGCCGCCGTCAAACAGTCCGGCTTTAATTACGTCGGCCAGCTGCTCCGGCGTACCGAGAGATTCGATGACACGCTCTTCATTTTCAACTCCCGCATCGTCAAAATAGTCGTTATAATACTGTATTGCCTCTTCTCTTTCTGCCGGTGTCATATCCGCCAACAATTCCGCCAGATTCTTCATAAAATCTGCTCTGTTCATTGTTTCAATCCTCCCTCAAAAATGCTGTTCAGCTTCGCAGAATACCGATACCATTCGCTGATATATAAATTAAGCTGGGCGCGCCCTTTCTCCGTCACCTTATAATAACGTCTGTTACGCCCCGCGCATTCCATGTCATATACCTCAAGACATTCCTCCTTCTGCAGTCTGCGGAGCACCGGATATAATGTGGATTCGGAAATCTCGATAACCAGCCGCACTTCCTGCGTTATCTTATATCCATAGGTCCCTTCCGCCTCGCTCGATACAACGGCAAGAACAATTGCATCCAGCAATGCGGCGCCTGTATTAAATACCATGCGATATCCTCCTTTCCCTTTTCGTACACATTTCATAGACAAACCTGCTTTCGAATTCCATACGGCCGTTGAATTTCTTCCCGTACCTTCGACCGATTTCCTATTTCTTTGATATAATATTATAGCTCATATAATATTGTTGTTACTGATACTATATGATATATAATATTGTTTGTCAAGATATATTATGAATTTTATAACAAATTATCGCCCGACGGAAATGATTCGGAGAATGCGCCGCATTTTCCCTCAATCGTTTACATTACAGCAATTTCCTGTTACAGAACAAAACGCCTTCGGCATTATTCCGCACTTTGGCGGAATTTCCTATACAAAAAAACGGACATTCCTTTAACAGAATGCCCGAACGATTCTTTTTTTGTTTCATCAGTTTCTAACTTCTATCCTTTTTCATCAGGAGATTCCCCGTCTGATAACCTCCATGCACATCCTTCCGTTATGATACGGACATTTCCATGGTTCCACAATCGGCCTGCCGCTCACGAATTCTCCCTCCGGCGTCACATCCCAGAGCCACTCGGAGCCGGGCCTTTTATCGATGATATGTTCCCTGATAAAATTCCATACCCTGAAGTACATGTGTATGATTTCCAATTACAATATCAGCCCCTGCATCGATATATCCATGT
>CALDLG010000045.1 GCA_937910785.1 uncultured Lachnospiraceae bacterium
TACTATATCTAAACCACTATTAAATATATTTTCATGTAGTCTGTAACTTTCTCTCACCAGTCTGGTAAATCGATGTCTTACGACACTGTTTCCTACCTTTTTGCTGGCGGATATTCCCAACCTGTTTATCTGTCTGTTGTTTTCCAGAACATACATTACCAGATACCTGTTTGCGTAACTTTTACCATTCTGATAAACATATTGGAAATCTTGATTCTTTTTCAATGATTCTGAAAATTTCATAGATGATAACCTTAACTTTTCCATCAGGGAAAAAAAGGCCACATAAATGCGGCCTATGCTGATAATCTTTTTCTACCTTTTGCTCTTCTTGCAGCTATCACTTTTCTTCCGCCTTTTGTTTTCATTCTGGCTCTGAATCCATGAACTTTGGATCTCTGTCTCTTTTTCGGCTGATATGTCATTTTCATTTCGATACACCTCCTTTATAAATGCTCGTCTCTTATAATTTACGAAGTAAATCTCTGTCAGGAAAACAACACCTCTATTTTATATAATTAAATGCAATACGTCAAGAGAATCAGCGCATTTTATCATATATTTTCCTAATAATAAATTTTTTTCAAAAAGAAAAACGATATCCACTTTACATAAATATATCCACATTATGTGGATAATTTGTGTATAACTTTGATTTTATATGTTAAAATCTTTCAGATTTACCTTTATTTATATCATTTCGAATGTTGATTTTCGTGGATATACTTATACACATCGTTCAGAATAATTATGAAACAATATGTCAACCCTTACATTTTTTGTGGATAACTTATGAATTGAATTTTTATCTCTTTTATATTAATATAGATACAGGGGACTTTCGCATTGTATCGGAAACATGATTCTTACCGGATCACATTAACACAATAGAAGCAGCGCAAAAGCAAGAGGTTTTACATTTATGAATTCTATCAAAGACAACTGGGACTTAATTAAGGAAACACTGAGAAAAGAGTATGATCTTTCCGACATTGCTTATTCTACATGGGTGGCCCCGCTCAATTTCTATAATGTGGACAACAATATCGTTACAATACTGATTCCTTCCAATCAGTCACATTTTCTGAATTATATATCCAATAAGTATAAAAGCTACTTTCAGGTAACGATTTCTGAAATGATGAATCATACTTATGATATCGATTTTATCCTGGAAAAAGACGCCAATGAAAAAAATGAAGTGGACTATACCAAACCAAATCATGTATATAATATAAATTATGAAAACGCGAACCTCAATCCGAAGTATAATTTTAATACCTTTGTTGTCGGAAGCAACAATAAATTCGCACATTCAGCCAGCCTTGCCGTAGCGGAATCTCCAGGTGAAGCATATAATCCTCTCTATATTTATGGAGGCGCCGGACTCGGTAAAACACATTTAATGCAGTCGATTGGACATTTTATTCTTCAACAGAACACCGATATGAAGGTACTGTATGTAACATCCGAACGGTTTACAAACGAAGTAATCGAATCCATTCGAAGTGGTAATGCATCCACCATGAGCAAATTAAGAGAAAAATACAGGACAGTGGATGTCCTTTTAATCGATGATATCCAGTTCATCATCGGTAAAGAAAGCACGCAGGAAGAATTTTTCCATACTTTTAACACGCTGCACGCTGACGGAAAACAGATTGTCCTGACATCTGACCGTCCTCCGAAAGAGCTGGAAACACTGGAAGAAAGATTCCGCTCCAGATTCGAATGGGGACTGATCGCTGATATTCAGCCTCCTGATTACGAAACAAGAATGGCCATTCTCAGAAAGAATGCGGAAAACTGCAATAAAGAAATAGATAATGAAGTATTGGAGTACATTGCAACCAATATTAAATCCAATATCCGGGAACTGGAGGGGGCCTTCAATAAGATTATAGCTTTTTCCAAACTGAATAATCTGGACATCAATCTGACTCATGCGGAAGAAGCCTTAAAAGACATTATTTATCCGGATGAAATGAGAGAAGTCACCCCTTCTCTGATTATCAATGTGGTGGCGGAGCATTTCGGTATTACGCCGGACGATATTATATCCAAAAAACGCAACTCCGAACTCGTACAGGCAAGACAGATCGTTATGTATCTTTGCAGGGATCTGACAGATACTTCTCTTGCGGGAATTGCCAGACTCCTCGGTAAAAAAGATCATACAACCGTAATCCACGGTGTGAATAAAATAACCGATGAAATTGTGAATAACGAAGAAGTAAAAAATAAAATGGAAGCCATCAGAAAAAAAATAGTGCCTTCATAATTTTATTCTTGTTGATAAGTTCCATTTAATTATGAAGTTATCCTTACTTTTTCGCATGTTATACATTTTCTTTTTCCCTGAAAAATAGTATAATAGATAGGGTTATCCACATTTCAACATCTATTATTAAGATAGACTATGAAATATATTATTTATAAATCTAATATGCCGATCTCCGTTTTGGCTCATACTCAGAAAGGAAGTTATGCACAGATGAAAATTGTATGTAAGAAATCGAATCTCTTAAATGGTGTACAGATCGTTTCGAAAGCAGTGCCAAGTAAAACAACCATGTCTATTCTGGAATGTATTCTCATCGATGTAAGAAACGGAGAAATCAAGCTGGCGGCAAACGATATGGAGCTTGGCATCGAAACAAGAATCGAGGGAGAAGTCATTGAAAAGGGCATGATTGCTCTGGATGCAAAAATATTTCTTGAAATCGTCCGCAAGCTTCCTGACAGTAATATTAAAATAGAAACCGACAGCAGCTTAAAGACAACGATTACCTGTGAAAAAGCGAAGTTTAATATCATTGGAAAATCCGGGGAAGATTTTTCTTATCTTCCGTTGATTGAAAGAAATGATTCTGTTGTTGTTTCACAGTTTACCTTAAAAGAAATTATAAGACAGACCATTTTCTCCATTGCGGACAATGATAATAACAAACTGATGACAGGAGAATTATTTGAAATTACTGATGATACTCTGAAAGTGGTATCTCTGGACGGTCATAGGATTTCTATCAGAAAAATTCAGTTAAAAAATACATATGCTTCAAAGAAAATTGTAGTGCCTGGCAAAACTTTGAGTGAAATCAGTAAAATTCTTTCCGGCGATACGGACAAAGATGTCAGTATTTTCTTCACGGATAATCATATTTTATTTGAATTCGACAATACAATCGTCGTTTCCAGATTGATTGAAGGAGAATATTTCAGAATTGACCAGATGCTTTCCAGCGATTATGAGACAAAAGTAAGGATTAACAAAAAGGAATTTCTGAATTGTATCGACAGAGCAACGCTTCTTGTGAAGGAAGGAGACAAAAAGCCTGTTATCATCAATATTACAGATGAAGCGATGGAGCTTAAAATGAATACGATCATCGGGAGCATGGATGAAGAGATCGATATTTCCAAGAGAGGGAAGGATCTGATGATAGGATTTAATCCCAAATTTCTGATCGATGCTCTCAGAGTGATAGATGATGAGGAAGTCGATTTATATATGGTAAATCCGAAGGCTCCCTGTTTTATAAGAGATGCGGAGGAAAATTATATTTATCTGATTCTTCCGGTTAACTTTACGACAGTAAGCTGAAAATTGTTTAAGAGTGGGATATTATGGAAAAAATAAAAATTAAAGACGAATTTATAAAGCTTGGCCAGGCGATCAAGCTTGCAGGTCTTGTGGAATCCGGTGTGGATGCCAAAATCGAAATTACGGAAGGTCATGTGCTTGTAAATGGCGAAACGGAATGCAGACGCGGCAGGAAAATTTATGCGGGCGACGTTATTGAATTTAACGGACAGCAGATTAAGGTAGAAAACTGATGATCATTAAATCATTGGAATTGGCAGATTACAGAAATTATGATGCGCTGGAAATTTATTTCAGCGGCGGTACCAATATTTTATACGGAAACAATGCGCAGGGAAAAACAAACATTTTAGAAGCAATTTACTTATCTTCTACCACTAAATCCCATAAAGGAAGTAAAGACGGGGATATTATCCATTTCGATAAAGAAGAAGCTCACATCAGGACAGTATTGGAAAAGGATGGAACGGAAAGCAGAATTGATATGCATCTTCGAAAAAATAAATCGAAGGGGATAGCCATCGACGGACAGAAAATTAAGAAAGCTTCAGAACTTCTCGGATTATTAAATGTTGTCTTTTTTTCACCGGAAGATCTGAATATTATCAAAAACGGTCCTTCTGAGAGAAGAAGATTTGTAGATATGGAATTATGTCAGCTCGATTCTTTTTATCTGTACAATCTGAATCATTATAATAAGATTGTTAATCAGAGAAACAGGCTTTTAAAAGATATGTACTTTCATCCTGAGCTTCGGGAAACGTTAAATATATGGGATTCTCAGCTTATTTCTTTCGGAAGTAAGATCATAGAAAGAAGAGAGTTATTTACAAAACAGCTGAATGAAATTATTTATGAAATACATAAGAAACTTTCCGGTGATAAGGAAGAACTGGTAATTCGTTATGAACCGGATGTTACGATTGAAAATTATGGAAATTTCCTTTCGGCCAGTCAGGAAAAGGATATGAAACTAAAACAGACGACGGTTGGACCTCACAGAGATGATTTTTCTTTTATGACAGGTAATATCGATATTCGCAAATTTGGTTCTCAAGGTCAGCAAAGAACGGCTGCTCTTTCTTTGAAATTATCAGAAATCGAATTGGTAAAAAAAATGATAAAGGACAGTCCTGTTTTGCTTCTGGACGATGTTTTATCGGAACTTGACAGTAACAGACAAAATTATCTTTTGAACAGTATCGGTGATATTCAGACAATTATTACCTGTACCGGTTTGGATGAATTTGTTAACAACAGATTTGAAATTGACAGGGTCTTTCAAATTGAAAATGGAAAAATAGCGGAAAATGCTGTAGATTAAAGGAAAGGCACAGGGATCAGAATGGCTAACGAAGAATATGGTGCAGATCAGATTCAGATATTGGAAGGTCTTGAAGCAGTTCGTAAGAGACCTGGTATGTATATAGGGAGCACATCCAGCAGAGGACTTCATCATCTTGTTTATGAAATTGTGGATAATTCCGTTGATGAAGCGCTTGCCGGTGTCTGCGACACGATTCATGTTACGGTTAATCAGGATAATTCCGTTACCGTAATCGATAACGGGCGAGGTATTCCGGTCGGAATCAATCATAAAGCGGGAATACCGGCGGTAGAGGTGGTATTTACGGTTCTTCATGCAGGCGGCAAGTTTGGCGGTGGAGGATATAAAGTATCGGGAGGACTTCATGGAGTGGGCGCTTCTGTTGTCAACGCGCTATCCGAATGGCTCGAAGTGGAAATTTGCAGTGAGGGTAAAGTTTATAAGCAGCGTTATGAAAGAGGACATGTTTGTTATCCTCTGAAAATGACCGGAGAATGTGATGCGGATAAAAGCGGAACGAAGATTCATTTTAAACCCGATGCCACGATTTTTGAAGATGTCATATTTGACTATAAGACTTTAAAAACGAGACTTCGGGAAACCGCATTCCTGACGAAAGGCCTTAAAATTATTCTTGTGGATGAAAGAGAAGGTCAGGAGCAGGAAAAGGTGTTCCATTACGAAGGAGGCATCAAGGAATTCGTCACATATCTGAATAAGAGCAAAGATGCCCTTTATGAGCAGATCATGTATTTTGAGGGAAATAAAAATAATGTTTATGTTGAAGTTGCCATGCAGCATAACGATTCTTATAACGAAAGCGTATACAGCTTTGTCAACAACATTAATACGCCGGAAGGCGGTACGCACCTGATCGGTTTTAAGAATGCCTTAACGAAAACATTTAATGATTATGCGAGAAATAATAAGCTGATTAAAGAAAATGAAGAAAATCTTTCCGGTGATGATATCCGGGAAGGACTGACGGCTATTATCAGCGTAAAAATAGAAGATCCTCAGTTTGAGGGACAGACGAAACAAAAACTGGGTAATTCCGAAGCAAGGGGCGCTGTCGATAACATCGTGAGCGAACAGCTTACTTATTTTCTGGAGCAGAATCCTACGATTGCCAAAATCATCTGTGAAAAATCCATTATGGCACAGCGGGCAAGAGAAGCGGCCAGAAAAGCGAGAGATCTTACTCGGCGTAAATCAGCCCTTGAGAATTCGTCTTTACCTGGAAAACTGGCGGATTGTTCCGACAAAGATCCTAAAAACTGTGAAATTTATATCGTTGAGGGAGATTCTGCGGGCGGTTCTGCGAAAACGGCCAGAAGCCGTGCAACACAGGCTATTTTGCCGCTTCGAGGCAAAATATTGAATGTGGAGAAAGCAAGACTCGATAAAATTTATGCCAATGCGGAAATCAAAGCAATGATTACTGCGTTTGGAACGGGAATTCATGAGGATTTCGATATCAGCAAGCTTCGTTATGATAAGATTATTATTATGACGGATGCCGATGTTGACGGCGCTCATATCGCGACTTTAATGCTTACTTTTATCTATCGCTTTATGCCGGAGCTGATCAGACAGGGACATGTTTATCTGGCAAAACCTCCTTTGTATAAACTGGAGAAGAACAGACAGGTCTGGTATGCTTACAGTGATGAGGAACTGGACAAAATTCTTGCAGAAGTGGGAAGAGATCAGAATAATAAAATTCAGCGTTATAAGGGACTCGGTGAAATGGATGCGGATCAGCTCTGGGATACGACAATGGATCCTGAAAAGCGTATTTTGCTGCGCGTCAATATTAACGAAGAAGAAGAATCGGAAGTTGATCTGACCTTTAATACTTTGATGGGCGATAAGGTGGAACCCCGTCGCATTTTTATCGAAGAAAATGCAAAGTTTGTTAAGAATCTTGATATTTAAACGTCTCCTGCAAAATGTTAAGAAGGGAGTATGGTTATAAAAATGGATGACCGTATTTTTGATAAAATTGAAGAAGTAGATCTGAAAAAGAAAATGGAAGATTCTTATATTGATTATGCGATGAGCGTTATTGCGGCCCGTGCGCTGCCCGATGTAAGAGATGGTTTGAAGCCGGTACAGCGAAGAGTGCTCTATTCCATGATCGAACTGAACAATGGTCCCGATAAGCCTCACAGAAAGAGCGCCCGTATTGTCGGTGATACAATGGGTAAATACCATCCTCATGGAGACAGTTCCATTTATGGAGCCCTTGTTAATATGGCACAGGAATGGTCTACCCGTTATCCTCTGGTGGATGGGCATGGTAATTTCGGTTCCGTAGACGGCGACGGCGCTGCGGCGATGCGTTATACGGAAGCAAGGCTCAGTAAGATTTCCATGGAACTGCTTGCGGATATCAATAAGAATACCGTAGATTTTGTTCCCAATTTTGATGATACGGAAAAAGAACCTTCCGTACTGCCCAGCCGTTATCCGAATCTTCTTGTAAACGGCACATCCGGTATTGCGGTCGGTATGGCTACCAATATTCCCCCTCATAACCTGAGGGAAGTCATTTCCGCTGTCGTAAAGATTATTGATAATCAGGTTCAGGAAAACCGTAATACGGAAATGGAAGAAATACTGGAGCTTGTAAAAGCGCCTGATTTTCCGACCGGAGGCATTATTCTCGGTACGAGAGGGGCAGAAGAAGCCTATCGCACCGGACGCGGTAAAGTAAGGGTCAGGGCGGTAACGAACATAGAACCGATGGATAACGGAAAGAACCGTATTATCGTTACCGAACTTCCTTATATGGTAAATAAGGCGAATCTGATTCTGAAAATTGCGGAACTTGTGAAATTAAAGAAAATTGATGGAATTACGGATCTTCGTGATGAAACCAACCGCGAAGGCATGAGAATTGTGATAGAACTCAGAAAAGACGCCAACGCGAATGTTATTCTCAATCAGCTTTATAAACATACGCAGCTGCAGGATTCTTTCGGTATTATTATGCTGGCTCTTGTTGACGGACAGCCAAAGGTTATGAATATTCTGGATATGCTTCATTTCTATCTTGAGCACCAGAAGGACGTTGTCACGAGAAGAACCAGGTATGAACTGAATAAAGCCGAAGAACGTGATCATATTTTACAGGGATTATTAATTGCTCTTGATCATATCGATGAAGTGATTCAGATTATAAGAAGCAGTCAGACTACACAGATAGCGAAAGAGCGATTGATGGAACGTTTTGGTTTTACCGATGTACAGGCGCAGAATATTGTTGATATGCGTCTGCGCTCTCTGACAGGTCTGGAAAGAGAAAAACTGGAAAACGAGCACAAAGAATTATTGATAAAAATAGCGGAGTTAAAAGCGATTCTGGCAGATGAAAAGCTGCTGCTTGGTGTGATCAAAGAAGAAATCATGATTATTTCGGAGAAATTCGGTGATGACAGAAGAAGTCAGATCGGTTTCGATGTATATGATATCAATATGGAGGATCTGATTCCGAAAGACAATACAATTATCGCCATGACAAGTCTTGGATATGTGAAGCGGATGACGGTAGATAATTTCAAGGCACAGCACCGCGGCGGTAAAGGAATCAAGGGAATGCAGACGATTGAAGAAGATTACATAGAAGATCTTCTGATGACAACAACACACCATTACCTGATGTTCTTTACTAACTTCGGAAGGGTTTACAGACTGAAAGCCTATGAGATTCCGGAAGCGGGTCGGACGGCAAGAGGAACCGCAATTATCAATTTACTGCAATTAACGCCGGGAGAAAAGGTTTCCGCCATGATTCCGATCAAGGATTATGAAGAATCGAAAAACCTTTTCATGGTAACGAAAAAGGGAATCGTCAAGAAAACTTCGATTTTGGAGTACAGTAATGTCAGAAAAACCGGACTTACCGCAATTAATCTGCGGGAAGATGATGAGTTGATTGAGGTAAAAGCGACGGATGAAAAGACGGAAATTTTCCTCGTTACAAGGCAGGGAATGTGCATTCGTTTCAGAGAAACGGATGTGAGGGCAACCGGAAGAGCTTCCATGGGTGTAATCGGCATGAATCTGTCTGACGGAGATGAGATCATCGGAATGCAGTTAGATCATCAGGGAGATTCTCTTCTGATCGTTTCCGAAAACGGACTCGGAAAGCGTACCTATCTGGATGAATTTTCAGTACAGAATCGTGGCGGCAAAGGTGTAAAATGTTATAAGATTACAGAAAAAACAGGAAATGTAGTCGGCGTAAAGGCTGTTAATGATGATCATGAAATTATGATGATTACGACAGAGGGAGTCATTATTCAGCTTCGAATGGAAGATATTTCGACTCTTGGCAGAATTACATCGGGTGTGAAGATGATGAACCTGGAAGAAGATGTGAAGGTTGCCAAAATTGCCAAGGTACGGGAAAAGGTGAGCGACGGAAATCAGGAATTCGAAAATATAGACGACGCACTGGAAGATATTCCGGAAGAAGAAAAGTAAAAATGATAGAAAGAGATGTCGGGAAGCTGGCATCTCTTTTGTTCCAAAAATTTTTGGAACAAAAACAGGAGAACGAATATGAAATTGGCGGTTATGGGAGACATTCACAGCAATCATTGTGCATTGGAGGCCTGTATAAGGCATGCGCTTGATCGGATGGTCGATGAATTTATCTTCCTTGGAGATTATATCAGTGACTGTCCATATCCTCAGAAAACGATGCGGATTATTTATGAGATGCAGAAAAAATATCGATGTCGTTTTATCCGGGGAAATCGGGAAGATTATATGCTGAATCATCGTAAAAATTCCGAAGAGAGATGGACTTATTGTTCTGCCAGCGGAAATCTGCTGTATACTTATGAGAATTTAAGAGAGGAGGATTTCCGGTTTTATGAAACACTTGATATTAAAGGAGTTTATGAAAAGGAAGGATATCCTTCTTTCAGGTATTGTCATGGTTCTCTTACATCCAGTAAGGAACTGCTTCTTCCTGAAAATAAAAATATGAATTTCATCATGGAAAATCTGGATACGGATCTGTTGGTCAGCGGTCATACCCATACGCAGACAAGTGAGTTATATGGAGGTAAGAAACTGATCCATCCCGGTTCCGTCGGAATACCCTGGTATTATGGTGGAAAAAGTCAGTATATGATTCTGCATGGAACAAATGGAAAATGGGAAGAGGAATTTTTTCAGCTCGAATATGATGTGAATACGATTAAAAAAGAATTCGAAACTTCCGGGCTCAGCGGGAAGTCTTTCTATTGGGCGAAATTAAATCTTCATGCCCTTTCTACGGGAGATGATTATACATCGCCCTGTTTACAGCTTGCAGCAAAATTGTGTGAAGAAGGGGAAGGAAGTGTCAGCTGGCCGGATATTCCGGAGAAATATTGGAAAGCTGCAGCGGAAACATTTGGAATTATCTGAAAACTGCAGATGTTTTATAAAAAGAAAATTTTGAAATTACCTGTTAAAAATCATTTGAAAAGGAAAATAGAAATTATGAAATCATCAGAAGAGTTAAGAAAGAATCTGCGCGCAATCGATCATAGAAGCTATCCTGCCTATAAGTCTCTGGCAGGCGGCTATTCATTCGGAAAATATATTCTGAATATTGAACATGTACAGGGAGATCCCTTTGCTGCTCCTTCCAGACTGAGCGTGGAGGTTGCACATAAAGTTGCAGGATTTCCGGAATCATATTATGAGTCAAAATGGGATAAAACGGCTTTGGAGGATTATTTGCTGCGTCGATTTCACAGACAGGTGGATAAATTCTGTTTTCAGGCAAAGGGTTCCGGAAAAAGCGGTATCATTGCCGTAAGCCGCTGCGGACAGGAAATTTTGGAACGAACGGCCTGTGAAATACGGACATCCGGTCTGATTGTCAGATTCGAAGTGGGATTTCCGGCAAATGGTCGTACAATCAATGCGCCGGAACTGGAAAAAATATTATTTGATTTTATTCCTGTATGCGTGGAACAGAGTCTTTTTTATGAGAAGACACCGAAACAGGAACTGGAAAAAGTAATTTTTCTGGCAGAAGACCAGCATTTTATCAGAGAAGAAATGAAAAAGAAGAATCTTGTTGCTTTTGTAGCGGACGGTTCCATGCTGCCGAGGGAAAGCGGTGTTTCCGACCGGCCTTTGAAGGATGGCGTTCTTTTTCATGCACCGGAATCAATGGCCGTGACATTGGAACTTCCTCATAAGGGAATGCTCAGAGGAATGGGCATTAAAAAAGGAATTACGCTGATCGTAGGTGGCGGTTATCATGGAAAATCCACTCTTTTAAAAGCTCTGGAGCGGGGTGTTTATGATCATATTGCCGGAGATGGAAGAGAATATGTCATTACGGAAGAAACCGCATTAAAGCTTCGTGCGGAAGATGGCAGAAAAATTACGAATACGGATATTTCCCTTTTTATCAATCATCTTCCGAACGGTAAAAATACCGAAAAATTTTGTACGTTGGATGCCAGCGGAAGCACTTCTCAGGCGGCAAATATCGTGGAGGGAATTGAAGCGGGAAGCAGGCTTTTTCTGATCGATGAGGATACATCCGCCACAAATTTTATGGTGCGGGATGAATTGATGCAGAGAATCGTTGCGAGAGAGAAGGAACCGATTACGCCTTTTCTGGAACGTGCGGTCGATTTGTACGAAAAAGCCGGAATTTCTGCGATTCTGGTAGTTGGAAGCTGTGGCTCTTATTTTCATATTGCGGATAAGATTATTCAGATGGATTCTTATAAAGCGATTGATATTACCGACCGGACAAAAGAAATTATAAAAGAATATCCTGTACCGGCCGTCAGCGCTCCGGGATTTCATCTTCCAACCGGAAAACGGGAAATTAATTTGTCCGGTTCCGTTCAAAAGCGAAAAACCTATCGCGGAAATGGTTATGTGGAAGAGCGTTTGAAGATCAGGCGAATGGGAAAAACGGCATTTTCGATCGGAAAAGAAAATCTGGATCTGCGTTATGTGGAACAGCTGGTGGATGAAGAGCAGACCCAGACTCTTGCTTATCTTCTGCGTTATGCGAAAGAACATTACGGGGATGGAACAAATGATGTAACAGGCGTTGTAAAAGCGCTTGATAATATTTTAAAGACAAAAGGGCTTGCGGGTATCTGCGATAAAGGAAATGTGCCCTCCGGCCTTGCAATGCCGAGGGCACAGGAAATATTCGCATGCTTTAATCGCTATTAAGGCAGGAAAAATTTATACGATTTTTTCAAAATCCGAAACGCCATGTTTACACCAGGGACAGATAAAATCAGGAGGCAGTTCTTCTCCTTCATAAACATAGCCGCATACAATACAGCGCCATCCTTTTATTTTCGAAGCGGGTTCGGAAACGGGCTTCGGTTTTACAAATTCGTGATAGTAAGAGTAAGTCATCGGTTTCTCATCGGAAATAACATCCGCATCCGTAACAAGCGCGGTGAAAAGCATATGCGTTCCAAGATCCTGTGAATGAGTTATTTTGCAATCCAGATATGCTGTCGTATGTTCTTTCAGATAAGGGAGCTCCTGTCCCGTCAGTTGAAAAGGAATGTCGACGAATTTGTCAATATTCCGTCCGCTTTGAAAGCCAAAACGCTGAAAGAGGGAAAAAGGAGCCGATTCGGAAAGAACGGATATGGATGCCATTCCCGATTTTTGGATCAGATCACAGGTCAGATTTTGTTTATTGATTGCAATGATGACTTGTTTTGGGTCATCCGTTACCTGTGTTACGGTATTGATAATGCAGCCGTTCATTTTGGAATCTGCTTTTGCGGCCGCTACATAGAGACCGTAAGATAATTGAAAAAAAGCTTTCTGATTCATAAATATACCCATCTGTGCGCTGCGCCGCACACTAAAATCTGTTGTTGAATACGCATTTTTATTCAACCTTTATCGTGTCTTTATCGATTTTGAATTTCTTATTTTATTTTGATATTCTTATTAAATTTTCATAAGAATACCAAAAAAGAATATGATTCAAATAGTATACAGAAAAATTCTTTTTTTATACTTGTCCATTTGTTTCATATCCTTTTTTCTATTTTAATATTTAATGGAAATTTTCTTCGACGGAAAGAAAGGGGCTGTATTTTAATGAATTTTGCAAATGCGGAAGAAAAAAGAAATTACATGTTGGAAACGCCGGTTAAAAAACTGGTATGTACATTGGCGGGTCCTACAATTCTGAGTATGCTGATTACTTCTTTTTATAATATGGTGGATACATTTTTCGTCGGAAGAATAGATACACAGGCAACCGGTGCGGTCGGAATTGTCTTTTCCGTAATGGCGATTATTCAGGCCGTAGGTTTTTTCTTCGGCCATGGTTCCGGCAATTACATATCCAGAAAATTGGGCGCAAAGGAAACGGAAGAAGCCGGGAAAATGGCGGCTGTCGGTTTTTTCACAGCATTTATTGCCGGAGTTTTATTAATGGCGGCAGGTCTGATTTTTGTCAGACCATTGGCCATATTGCTTGGTTCGACCGATACGATACTGCCCTATACGGTGACTTATCTGTGGATTATTCTGCTCGGTACGCCGGCCATGACAACCTCTCTTGTATTGAATAATCAAATGCGGTATCAGGGAAGCGCTTTTTACGCAATGATTGGAATCGTTTCCGGTGCGGTACTTAACATGGCGCTTGATCCGATTCTGATTTTCGTTTGTCAGCTTGGCATTGCCGGAGCTGCGTTAGCGACAACAATCAGTCAGTACGTCAGTTTTGCGCTTCTTTTGATTATGATTCGAAGGGGCGGCAATCTGCAGATTCGTTTCAGTAATTTTAAACCGAGTCTGTATTTTTATAAAGAAATGATAAGGGGAGGCACTCCTTCTTTGTGCAGACAGGGACTTGCGAGTCTGGCGGCTGTTTTTCTGAACCGTACGGCCGGTTTTTATGGGGATGCGGCGATTGCCGGTATGTCAATCGTATCGAGGATTTCGATGTTTGCGAATTCCGCATTAATTGGATTCGGTCAGGGATTTCAGCCTGTCTGTGGTTTCAATTTTGGCGCCGGCAAGAATGACAGAGTGCTGGAGGCATTTTGGTTTTGCGTAAAATATGCTTTTGTATTTCTTTTGATTGTCGGAACCGCGGGATTTATTTTTGCGCCGGAATTGATAACTTTGTTCCGAAAAGACGATCTGGATGTTATTGAAGTCGGAACGGCGGCCCTACGATATCAGGTGGTTGCTTTTCCATTAAATGCCTGGATCATTATGTGTAATATGATGCTGCAGTCTGTGGGGAAAGGGTTGAAAGCTTCCATTGTGGCATCGGCCAGACAGGGGCTTTGCTTTATTCCGCTGATAATGATATTGCCGCGCTTTTTTGGGCTTTTCGGTGTGGAGATCTGTCAGGCGGCTTCGGATGTCCTGACGCTTGTTATTTCTGTGCCGATTGGAATGAGTGTTATCAAAGATATGCAGAAGCAGGTTATGGAAAAGGTTTAAAATGTATGATTGGATTTCAGGAAACGGCGCATTCTCTCAAAGAACACGCCGTTTTTTCAGTCATATGAAATTTCTTACAACAGATATCTTAATTTGTATAATTATCAAAATATCCCTGAATCAGAATAACCGGAGTTCCTTTATCGCCGGAACCGCTTGTTAAGTCGCATAAGGAGCCGATTAAATCTGTCAGTCTTCTCGGTGTGGTGCCCTGAGAAGCCATATCGCCTACCAGATTGTCTTTTTTCTCTCTGATGCGGTTGGATATTGCTTCTTTCAGCGCTTCGCCGGAAAGATCCTTAAAGTCGTTATCCGCAAGATATTTCAGTTTTACTTCGTTAGGCGTTCCGTCGAGACCGGGCGTACTGGCAGGGGATACACAGGGGTCTGCAAGTTCCCATATTTTTCCGACAGGATCTTTGAAAGCTCCGTCCCCGTATACCATAACTTCTACATTTTTACCGGTTCTGTTCAGAATTTCTTTCTGAATGTTCATTACCAGATCAGTACATTCTCTTGGGAAGAGCTTAATCATATCTTCCGTCGATTTATTGGAACCGAGCAGGCCGTATTTTTCGTTGCATCCGCTTCCGTTTACAGGATTTGTCAGAATGTCGTCCATTCCTATAACGATTTCTGCACCCGCCGCTTTCAAAAGTCTCTTGGTGCGCATTCTCGTGTGGATATCACAATTTAAGACCTTCTTTGTGTAAGGGAGAATGCTTCTGCAGTCGTTTGCAAATATGATTTCCACTTCCGCGCCTGCTTCTTTGATCAGATTTCCATAATAATCTACATAATCCACACCTGTGAAAGGATGTTTGTTTTCTCCGAAGAGTTCACGATATTTTTCAAGCGTGAGCACGTCGCTGTAGGGATTGATTCCCGCTTCATCCAGTTTATCCAGAGAAACGAGCTCATTTCCCACTTCGTCGCTCGGATAGCTGAGCATCAGAACGACCTTTTTTGCTCCCATTGCAATACCGCGCAGGCAGATTGCAAAGCGGTTTCTGGATAAGATCGGAAAGATAACGCCGATTGTCTCTCCGCCGAGTTTTGTTCTGACATCCTCCGCGATCGCTTCCACCGATGCGTAATTGCCCTGTGCCCTTGCTACAATTGATTCCGTTACTGCGATAACATCTTTGTCACGCAGATGAAAGCCTTCGCTTTCCGCTGCCTCCAGTACACTGTCCGTAACGATTTTTACCAGATCATCGCCTTCCCGGATAATGGGACAGCGGATACCTCTGGATACGGTTCCTACTTTTCTTTCCATAATTATACCAATTCTCCTTTCCCAGTCTGTAATCGGCTACAGACTTTTCCCTTAGTAAGACTCTGACATCATTTTTATGCTTCGCCAGCGCTTTTTATTACCACCACAGACTATTATAATATAACGAAAGGAAAAGTAAAAGCTTAAAATCCGCCTTTCTTTTTCGCATAATAAATGGAAAAATTAAAGTTTCGAATTCCCATTTGATCGGATTTATGATCAATGCGCCGGTAAAAATCATACATCCAGGATCCATCCGTGTGATCCGGCAGATAACAGGGATTCAGGTCTTCATTCAATAAAACAGGCGCTGCGTCGGCCGAAAGGGTAGAAAGATAATACAGGTTCCCATATTTTCTGTTGTCGCCGCTGTCAGATTCCATATCGATTGTATTCATGTTATACCGGGCAATCCAGTAATCCGGGTGGGAAAATGAAAGTCCGATATAAAAGATGGTAACAACTGCCACGCTGTAAAAAAACAGCGGAAAATGCTGAAAATAAATATAAACCGTAATGCCTGTCATCAGCAGAAAAATTACAACAAGCGACCATATCACAAAGATTCTTAAAAAAGTCAGGTGATAAGTGGCAATGTACATAAACATTCTAAGGGCGCTCGATAAGATCATGATAAAAGTACAGCCGCTGATGATGGTAAGAATAATCTTTAAAATCAGATTATCCTTGAAAAAATGCAGACAGGCAAGCACGAGGATCAGATTGATCAGGCAGACCGCAAGGAGCTGGAAAAATCCCTGTCTTGCATAAGCGGCATAAGTATACCCTCCGGGAAGCTGCATATTGCCGACAAACAGATAGATAATCTGTATCAGACTGAAAATCATATAAACAATGGAAAGCATACCGGTGACTGTAATTGCGATAAGAGGTTCTCCGGTTTTTCTTACCGTAACATCTTCCGGTACGGTTTTTTTGCACAAAGCGGTGAGAAAAGCATAGGAAACAAAAAGTACCGTTGCGAATAAACAGGTAATCCTGATCATTTCCGTAAAGGAAATGTCAAAGTATAAAAGCTTCATCAGCATATTGCGGAAC
This sequence comes from uncultured Lachnospiraceae bacterium, assembly GCA_937910785.1. Taxonomy (GTDB): domain Bacteria; phylum Bacillota; class Clostridia; order Lachnospirales; family Lachnospiraceae; genus UBA3282. The sequence continues at coordinate 16,747 of CALDLG010000045.1, forward strand.
ACTACATCGGCGCTTCCAAGAAGGGCTGTTATCACGATCAGAATTGGTATCGCGATGGAAAAACCTATCAAAATATAAAAGATATTGTTATTTTTAGCGTCTTTTTTCAGTTTTTGGGCATCATAAAAAGACTTCAGATCACTTAAAGATGAGAAAATGCAGGTAAAAGAGCATCCGATTGTGCGCAGAATGGCTCCCAGATATTTCGGAAAATTCCATTCGGCATCGTAATAAAGCGTGTGCAGTATTAAAATAAAGGTCAGTAAAAAGATGCCCAGTTTATTCATCCACAACAGTTCGGAAGAATCGGTGCAGCAATTAGAAATGCCTAACAGGATAATGCCGATCATATAGAAAAGACTGTTTTTTTTGTATGGAACCCCTAACTTTTTCATAGATAAGAAGAAATAGCAAAGGGTTCCGACGACGAAAAAAGGGTATGTGATGCCTGATGCATTCCGATACAGACAGAATGTATAAAAGAGCGCATAAAGAATGCTGGCGGGTCCGAAGAAGGCAAACTGTTTCTTCATCTGTCTGGTCAGTATGGTTTCTTCCTTTTTCGTTTCTTCTTTCATGCTTTCTTCCTGATGGAAATAATTGTTTACAACATAGGAATTTTCCTGATTGGTCCGATATGATTCGTTCATGATTCATCCTCCTTTTTTTCTTCATCTTCCGTATATTGCAGAAGATCGCCGGGCTGGCAGTTTAATGCTTTACAGATTGCTTCCAGTGTGGAAAAACGAATGGCTTTTGCCTTATTGTTTTTCAGAATGGAAAGGTTGGCTAACGTAATATCAACTTCTCCTGCGAGTTCCGTCAGGCTTTTTTTACGCATTGCCATCATAACATCCAGATTGATGATAATTGCCATTTTGATCGCCACGCTCCTTCCTTATATTGTTAAGTCATTGTCGAGTTTATAGGTAATTGCCTTATCGAATACCCGCGCGAGCACTTTGCTGAACAGACCGGCGATTACGAAAACCAGAATAACGATGAAAATGGCAGGCGTGATATAGATGAAGAGGCGGCAGGCAGTGATGAGCGCGATACAGAAGCTGTAGATGCTCATTTTATTCAGGCTTTCCACGTTTTCTTTGATGAAACAGTCATCCATAATGACGGAAAGAAACATTTTCCGCAGCTCATGCAGAATCAATACCGCAAAAATGCCTGACAGAAAGAGAACAACGAGCAGAGAATAAAAATTGTTTCTGAAATAGGAATTATAGATTCCGTAGAATTTGATAGAAAATGGCAAAGTAGCGGTAACAATCATACCTGCAAAGTACATAAAATCCAGTAAATATTTGGTAAACAGGGTGAGTCTGTCTTTCATGGTATACCTCCTTTTTCCATAATATAGCATGGTAAATCATGAATGTCAACAAATTTTTATTGAAAAACAATAAATACTTATTTTGATTCGATAATGTGAAAAAGAAAGTATATGTGATAAACTTTTTACGGGACCAAAACGTTATTTAAGTGTAAGGCGTTTTACGAAGGGAAAAGAACAGGTGACAGATAAAGAACTGATTGCAAAAGTTCATAACGGAGATAAGGAATCTCTGGATGTCATTATTCGGAAATACTATGATGAAATCTATCGTTTCTGTCTGTATCTGACAGGACAGGAAACGGATTCCTATGATATCGTTCAGGAGGTATTTCTGAAATTTATCAGGCATGTGGATTCTTACCGGTATCAGAATCTGAAAGGCTATCTGTTGATGATCGCCCGTAATTCCTGCTATGACTATTTCCGGCATAAAAAAGAGACCGTTGATATTGAGGAAATGGAAGAAGCCGGAAAGGAAGATGAGGGAATCTTGCAGGTAGAAGATGAAATGCTGCTGCAGCAGGCATTAACCCGTATTTCACCGGAGCAGAGGGAGGTAATTATTCTGAGGATTCAGGAGGGATTTCAGTATTCGGAGATTGCAGCAATCCTTGGGTGTAATCTTTCGACGGTAAAATCCCGTTATTTTCAGGGTATTCGTAACTGAGCAGACTGTTTGAACAGAGAAAGGTGTGATAACAGAATGAAAAAACTGGAAAAAGATATCCGGGAACAGTTCCGCATAACGGACAGAACCATTCTCATTGATCAGCAGAGAAAAGAAGATACGTTATTATTTCTGCAAAAGGAAATCTCCCGGAAAAAAAACGTAAAAATATACGGCAAAAAAGGAATTCTGATACGTCAGTTTCGATATATGGACAAATCCATGCTTGGAATTCATGCGGTTTTCTGCATCATTGCACTGTTCGTTATGTTTTTACAGCAGGAAGAAAAAAATATTCTTTTCGTATCCACTATGATATCGGGCATTTTAGGCGTGATTTCTATTCTGATCATCGGACGTATTTTCTTTTCGGGCATTGCGGAGCTTGGCGAGAGCTGTTATTTCAACGTCAGACAGATGGTGGCATTTCAGATGTTTCTTTCCGGGATCACAAATCTTACGGTCCTGTCCGTTATTATTTTATTCGTGGGAATACGGTGGAAAATAGATTTGTATCGAATCGGGCTGTATCTGTTCGTTCCGTTTCTGATAACGGAATGCTGCTGTCTGATGACGGTACTTTCCGAAGTTGGAAGAAAGAATTCCTGTCTGTTGATGGTGACAGGCGCATTTGCCATTGCTTTTAACTGTATTTTGGCATCCATGCCTGATTTATACAGGATGACGGCGCTTACTGTCTGGGGAATCGCTTTTGCGGCCGGCCTGCTGTTGTTCGCGGTACAGGTTGGAATTTTGTTCCGGGGACTCGAGAAAGGGGAAATCTTATGCATGAACTAGAACTGGTAAAACTGCAAAAAAACTTTCAGGAAAAAATAGCCGTAGAGAGCATCAGTATGCGGTTTCAGCATGGCGTATATGGACTGCTTGGAGAAAATGGAGCCGGAAAGACGACACTGATGAGAATGATCTGCGGCATTCTGGAGCCGTCGGGAGGCGAAATTTTGTGTGACGGTATGAGAATTGGCAAGATGGGGGGGGAATATAGGAGTCTCTTAGGATATCTCCCGCAGGATTTCGGTTATTATGAAGATTTTACGGCACAGCGGTTTCTGAATTATATGGCGGCGCTAAAGGCTCTGCCGGAGGACTATGCGAAAAAGAGAATTGAAGAACTTCTGGATATGGTAGATCTTTCCGCTGTCAGAAAGAAAAAGATAAAAACTTTTTCCGGCGGCATGATTCGAAGACTCGGCATTGTGCAGGCGTTGTTAAACGATCCGGAAATTCTTGTTCTGGATGAACCCACTTCCGGACTCGACCCGAAGGAAAGGGTACGGTTTCGTAACATTATCAGTTCGCTCGGTAAAAACAGGCTTGTTATTTTGTCCACACATATCGTTTCGGATGTGGAATATATTGCCGATCAGATTATGATCATGAAAAACGGTGGGATGATCAGGACCGGAACGGAAACGCAGATGGCGGAGGAGGTAAAGGATTGTGTCTGGAAATGTCTTGTTTCCGGGAAAGAGGCAATGGAACTGAATGAAAAATATATTGTGAGCAATCTGAGAAATCATGGAGAACAGGTGGAACTTCGTATTGTATCGAAAGAGAAACCTGTGGAAAATGCCGAAAAGCAGAGCCCGACAATGGAGGATATTTATCTGTATTTTATTCAGAAGGGCAATGAAAATAAAAAAAGCGGCACGGAAGTGAGGAGAAAATGAAATTATATCGGATGGAACTTTATAAACTTTGTCATAGAAAAATCGTGATAATCAGTGCGTTTTTTATGTTTGTAATTCAGATGCTTTTCTGTGCGATGAAGGTTTCGGAGGAATGGACTTGTGTAGACGGAGTCTTGTACAACGGATATGAGGCGATAGAAAAAAACAGACAGATTACGGAAGAGTTTCAGGGCGTTCTGACAGATGAAAAGGTGAATGCGATCGTGGAAAAATATGGTTTTCCACAAGAGGTTGCGCAAAACTACGGCAATTACAGGGACGGTAATTATCTGAATGTTTTTGTTGCGGAACATTTGTCGGATGGATTTTTTCATGGATGGAATGAAGGAGAATATCGGATAGCGACCCGCACTTATCCGATTGCGAATACGGAACTTGGCGCAGCGAGAGAGCTTACAGGACAGGAAATCGTGCTGGAATATACGAATGGGTGTTCCGTTTTCGCGGATATGCTGAATGGAGGTACGGTTCTTTCCAGTATTCTGATTCTGTTTATGGCGTCAGTTCTTTTTGCGGGTGAAAGACAGACGAAAATGATTCCGCTTCTTTTTACATCAAAAGAAGGAAGAAAAAAAGATATTTACATGAAAATTGCGGCTGTTTTTACGGTAACCGTCTGTATCTGGTCCGTAATGGTTTTATCCTGTTTTATACTTTGCGGTGCAATTTATGGATTTGACGGACTGGACAGTCTGGTCGGCATGACGAAGATTACCTTAGGCCTGTTGGCAAAAAGCTGGTCGGTAAGTATCTGGACGGTAAGACATTTTCTGGCAGTGGTAATGTTTCGTTCCTTTATCAGCGTAATCATGCTGTGCGCGACAACGATTTATATTTCCGCGAGATGTCGCAGTTCTTTTCATGCGGTATATATTGCCCTGATGTTCTGGGGACTGCCGCTTCTGTTATGGTTTATTCTGCCTGATTTCGGCATAAAAATATTGATTTATGCCACACCGCTTTATCAGGGAATGTGCGATACGATTTTTGATATCAGCGGAATCTGGCCGATGCTGGCACAGATTGGTGTGGCCTGGTCATTTTTCTGTGTTGTGATAGCAGGATTTAAGTACAAAAAACAGCAGACCGAATAATTTCTGGAGTATATTTCTTTCATTCTTGATAAATCGCTTCATATCGTGCGTATGTTAATCTCATCATAACTGTGAATGCACCGGCTTTTGCGAAGATATTACAGATAAGTTTTTTCTTTCTGTAATATCTTCTTTTGTTGGTGCAATTTATTTGTTTGGTATTCTTTCATACATAACGGTCTCTAAAATGAAATTTCTGGTTGTCAGTGCAATTATACCCGATTCTTAATAAATACATAATGTAAAAAGTAAGATTAATCATGACAAAACAGATAATATAAATTATATAATATTAAAAAAAGTTTAATTATCTATTGACTAAAAAGAATATAAGAAGCATAATAAAAACGAGATATGAAATTGAAAATCAGAGATTTTTCAATGGCGTATTTGTGCCTGTGCATAGCATCATTTTTATAATTTTTTTAGTATTTATTTTTGTTTATGAGGAGGAGAATAAAAGATGCAGGTAGTAACCGGTATTGATATAGGAGGGACAAAGTGTGCCATTTCCTTTGCCTGCTTTGAGAACGAAAGGATCAAATTTCTGGATAAGATCAGAATGGATACGGAAAGAGATGACTTTGCCCTGGCGGTGAAGGAATTTATCAGAGTAATCCGTTTGAAGTTAAAGGAAAATCCTAAATGGAGACTGTGTTCTATCGGTATTTCCTGTGGCGGACCTCTTGATGTGAAACAGGGCCTGATCCTTTCTCCTCCCAACCTGCCAAAATGGGAGCGGGCGGATATTTTTACACCGTTAAAAAGAGCTTTCGGCGTACCTGTGATGATTCAAAATGACGCAGATGCCTGTGCTCTGGCGGAGTGGAGGATGGGAGCGGGAAAAGGCTGTCAGAATATGATTTTTCTGACTTTCGGCACAGGCATGGGAGCGGGACTTATTCTGAACGGCAAATTGTACTCCGGTACCAATCATCTGGCAGGAGAAGTAGGACATATCCGGCTAGATAAGGAAGGGCCGGTAGGTTATGGTAAAAGAGGTTCCTTTGAAGGTTTCTGCAGCGGGGGCGGTATTGCCGATCTTGGCAGGAAGTGGGCGGCAGAAGCTCTGGATACAGGAAATCCACCTTTGTTTTGCCAAAGAAAAGAGGAACTTTCGAGTATTTCCGCAAAATCCATTGCAGAGGCAATGGAGCAGGGAGATCCTCTTGCGGCGGATATTTTTAATACGGTAGGAGAATATTTAGGAAGAGGGGTTTCGCTTCTCATCGATATTCTCAATCCGGAGAGAATTATCATTGGAAGCATTTATGTCAGACAGAAGGAAACACTGGAAAAGAGAATGTTACAGGTCATTGAAGCGGAGGCGTTAAGAGAATCGGCAAAGGTATGCCGGATTCTTCCTGCTTCACTTGGAGAGCAGATCGGAGATTATGCTGCCGTATCCGTAGGCATAAAGGCTTATGAGGACCTTTATAGTGATGGTATGGAAGAAATGAGGGTAATATAAACAGAAAGAAGAAAAAATGACTTACCAATATATACTACCGCAGGGAGATTGGCACATATGGAAAAGAAAAAATTATATATGATCGGAAATTCACATATTGATCCTGTCTGGTTCTGGAACTGGGAAGAAGGCATGCAGGAAGTAAAGGCCACTTATGCTTCCGTTCTGGAGCGTATGAAGGAGTTTGAGGATTTCAGATTCACTTCTACCTCCACAGCTTTTTTTGAATGGATCGAAGGAATTTTACCGGAAATGTTCGAGGAAATCAGACAGAGAGTGGAGGAAGGCCGTTGGGAGATCACGGGAGGCTGGTTTATTGAACCGGACTGTATTTTGCCATGTGGAGAAGCTTTCATACGTCATGGATTGTATGGACAACGCTATTTAAAGAGTCGTTTTGGAAAGACAGCAAAGATCGGTTCCAACGTGGACAGCTTTGGGCATAACCCAATCCTGCCACAGATACTGAAAAAAGCGGCATGGATGCTTATGTGTTCATGCGGCCGAGATTGGATACCCCGGTATTTAAATGGGAAAGCGCTGATGGCAGTCAGGTAAATGCTATCTGCCTTCCGGCCGAATACACCACATGGTTTCATGAACCTACGGTGAAAAATGTGGAACTCACTCTGGAACGGACTAAAGGTTATGATAAAATGATCTGCTGTTACGGCGTGGGCAATCATGGAGGAGGTCCCACCATTGAAAATATTCGGACCATTCATGAGCTGCAAAAATCGATGGAAGAAGCAGATCTTGTTTTTTCAGGATATACGGAATTTTTAAAGGATATCAGTAAAGATAATTTGCCTCTTTTAAAAGGGGCCTTTGAAAAGATCAATCAGGGATGTTATTCCATTGATTCTCTGTTCAAACAGAAGAATCGTCAGGTGGAAAAGCGGCTTATAAAAGCAGATATTCTGATGAGTATGGCCTGCGATATCTGTGGAGATTTTATGAAGGAAACAGGAGAAATGGAGCGTCTCTGGAAAGTGGTTCATTTCAATGAGTTTCATGACACTATGGGCGGGACCACAATTAAATCCGCGCGGGATGAGGCCATCATGCAGATCTCAGGTATCTGTGCACGGGCGGAAGAAATCGGATTTCTGGCGATTCAGCATATGGTAAATGCACAGGATACCAGAGGAAAGGGTTTTCCATTGTTTCTGTTTCATACGGGCGGTATGTCTTATGAGGATTATGTGGAAGTGGAACTGGAATGGTTTTGCCAGAGTCCTTTAAAGCTATTGGATCCTGAGGGCAGAGAAATTCCTTACCAGAGAATTCATACCGATGCCAAGGTACGCCACACCATTTTGGGAGGCAGAAGAAGGTTTGTCTTTTATGCATCTATTCCGGCCAACGGCTTTGCGCAGTACAGAGTAGTAAAAGAAGAACCTTCTTTGGAATCCACTCCTCATATGGAAATCCTGAATACCGACGCTTTGCGGCTGGAGAATGCATATCTGTTGGCGGAGTTTGACGGAAAAACAGGTATGCTTTCCTCTTTGATTGATAAAGATACGGGATATAATGTACTGACAAAGCCGGCTTCTTTGCGTATGTATCTGGATGAGCGGGATGCCTGGGGACATCTTCAGGACAGAAGATATGAAGATTTGAATGCAGATTTCCATCTGGATTCCATAGAAAAAGTGGAAAGTGGAAAACTCCGGGAAGTGATTCGTGTACGTCTTTCTTATGAGGATACCGGACTGGAGCAGCTTTATTATCTGGGAAAAGAGGAAAAGGAACTGCGGGTGGAGAACAGACTTAGATTTAACCATACATGGCATCTTTTGAAATTGGCTTATCCCGTGGAAAAGGAGGCAGTGGAAACAAAGGCAGAAGCCGCTTATGGCATGGTTTGTCGTACTGTCTGCGACGACACGGAATACAATATGCAGCGTTTTCTTGATGTAAGTACCGGAGAGGGAAGGGGACTTGCTATCGCGAATGACAGTAAGTATGCTTTCAATATGGAAGAAGGCCGGGTACAGATTACGGCAGTAAGAAGCGCTATTTACGCTCAGGGTAACAGTCCTGACTGGTGGAATGAGCAGGAGAGCTATGAATATACGGATATTGGGACTCAGACTTTCCGGCTGGTGTTAAAGCCTCACGGAAGGGCTTTGCCGGAAAGGGAATTGTATCGAATTGCGGATAAGATCAATGGCGCATATGAATATCTTGGCGACAGTGCCCATGCTCCTTCGGGCAGGGGGAGACAGGTAAGAAACCAGTTTTCTTTAGGAAGGGTTGAGGCAGAAAATGTGTCTCTTGTTCTGGTAAAGAAAGCGGAGGATGACGGAGATTTTGTGCTGCGTCTTCTGGAAACGGAAGGAAGGGATACGGAAACAAAACTTATCTTTCGGGAAAAGACCTACTCTGTTTCCATAGGTCACTATGAGATTGTAACTTATAAGATCAGCCGGGACGGCAGCAGTATACGCAAGACAGATCTTTTGGAATCATAATTCATCTTATACGGAAATCAGGAACTTTTGAAAGCAGTGTATTTCGAAAGAAATGACAGACTACGGAAGCGAAAGGAGGAAAGCAGAATGGATCATTTGGTTCGTTTGACAAAACGTTATCCGGCGCTTGCTGAGATGAAAGATGAAATAAAGCAGGTATACGAAATAATAAAAGACAGTTACGTAAACGGAGGGAAACTGTTAGTCTGCGGGAATGGCGGCAGCGCGGCGGATTCGGATCATATCGTGGGGGAGTTAATGAAGGGTTTTTATAAACAGCGGAAGCTTTCTCCGGAGGAAAAATTTCGTTTTGGTGAGCAGGGTGAAAAGCTTCAGGGGGCTCTTCCCGCTATTGCCCTGACCCGACATGACGCTCTTTCTACCGCATTTTTAAATGACGCGGACCCAGAAATGGTATTTGCGCAGCAGGTTTACGGATATGGCAGGGAGGGCGATGCGTTTTTGGGACTGAGTACATCGGGCAATTCCAAAAATGTGATTCTGGCTGCAAAAGTGGCGGCTGCAAAGGGAATGAAGGTCATCGCCATGACGGGAAGGGATGGAGGGGCATTAAAAGAATTAAGCGATCTGTGCCTGATCGTTCCGGCTCAGGTGACCGCAGATATTCAGGAGCTTCATCTTCCCATTTATCATGCTATATGCGCTATGCTGGAGGATTATTTCTTCCCCGGTGAATAAGAAAAAATATATTAATTAAACTTTATATAATATATATAATTAAAAAAAGAAACAATCTAATAAAATAAATGAAAAAAATATACTAAATAACTAAATATATCTATTATTAACAAAAAATATTAGTGTAAATTATGCATAATAATGAAAAAACATTTATTAAACAAAATTTTATTATTTGAATTGACAATGAGTATAACAAAGTGTATACTGAAAAAAGCAAATGGGAAATAACTATATTTTGCGACAGTAATTAAATAATATTTAATTAAGGAGGAAAAAGTATGAAAAAGAAGAAATTAATCGGATTGATGCTGGCAGCGGTCTTGAGTGTTACAAGCCTTGCCGGTTGCGGAAATCAGAACTCCGCAGATGCGACAGGCAGCACAGATAACGGAGGAGCTGAAGCCTCAGGCACAACAGAAAACACTGATACGGCCGGAAGCACTGTAACGGCAGAAACGGAGAATACGAATACACAGGAGGAGGCTTCCGGTGAAAGAATTAAGCTTGAGGTCTGGGATTGGTGGGGAGATGGTCAATATAAATATGTTATTGAGCAGCTTTGCCAGAATTTTAATGAATCTCAGGATAAATACGAAGTGGTTCATGTAAATTATCCATGGGGCGATGTGTGGACCAAGGCTCTTGCGGCAACGGCAGCAGGTAATCCGCCCGATATTATTATTCAGGATATTCGTACCGTAACGCACAGGGGTCAGGCAAATCAGGCAACGGATCTTACAGATCTGATTGCGCAGGAGGGTGAAGGTTTTACGGATCAGTTTTACCCTCAGCTGATGGATGCGATGATCTATGATGGCAGAGTATATGGACTTCCCTATGTAACGGATACAAGAATCCTTTACTACGATAAGGATGCTTTTACGGAAGCGGGACTTGATCCGGAAACGCCTCCTCAGACATGGGACGAGCTGGTGGAATATGCAAGAAAACTGGATATTCAGAACGAAGATGGCACATATGAGCGTCTTGGTTTCTATCCCGGTACCCTTGAGTGGAATGCATGGGCATTCAGCGCCGATGGTAAGGATTATACCGATACGGAAGGAAATGTAACTGTAAACACCCCTGAAAAAGTGAAGTTATTTGAAAACATTTATACTGATTTTTATGAGTATTACGGAAAGAAGGAATTGGACAGCTTCTCCGCGGAATTCGGAAGCGGAATGACGAATCCTTTCGTAGCCGGGAAGGTTGCCATGTGGGTAAATACACCTACCGAGTTTACCAAAGTTCGTGACTTTGCACCCGAAAAGAATTACGGCGTTACGCTGATGCCCGCGTTGGAAGAAGGCGGCGAGCATTATTCATGGGGCGGTGGCTTCTCGGTAGAAATCCCTTACGGCACGAAGGATGTGCAGGGTTCATGGGAGTTTGCGAAGTTTATCACCAGTAAAGAATCACAGGTATTCTGGGCATCTCAGGTGTACGATACGGTTGCGAATATCGAAGCGTCACAGGATCCTTCTCTGATGGAAATACCAGTATTTAAAGCGGCTCTGGAAGCGATGCCGACCACAGTGGTTACACTTGACAGACTAACGGCGCCCGGCGCATCAGACATCGTACTTCCTTATCTGGATGAGATCATACTTGGAAGCAAGACTCCACAGGAAGCTTTGGATGAGGCTCAGGCTCAGGTAGAGCAGCTTGTTAATGACAGTAAATAATTAAGATTATCAACAGTCCTTCTCTGCCGCGTGTTGTATACGGCAGAGAGGGAAACAAATTAATTTAAGAAACAGAATGCGGAATTATTGCCGACGTGTGACGGATTCGTTTAAGAAGGAATGGGAAATATGAAGCATGGTATGACAAAAAGGGAAAAAAAAGAAGCGCGTGCAGGCTGGTTATTTATCAGTCCCTGGCTCATCGGGTTCACCTGCCTTACGGGTGGGCCGCTGCTGTTTTCACTGTATGCGTCGTTTACCAACTATAACATGACCTCCAGGATGGACTTCATCGGACTGGACAATTATATTAGAATGTTTGTGAAAGATCCTGTATTTTGGAAGTCTTTGGGCAACACTCTTTATTATGTACTGCTGGCGGTTCCCTCTTCTTGTGTGTGTGCTATTTTTCTGGCAACACTGCTGAATCGGAAAGTGAAAGGAACTTCCATTTTCAGGATGTTGTTTTACCTGCCCACCGTTCTTTCCGGCGTCGCGGTATATCAGCTTTGGATTCAGCTTCTGGCGCCTAAAAGCGGTCTGATCAACTCAGCCCTTCGATTGATTGGAATTGAAGGACCTTCCTGGCTGGCAGATCCTTCGTGGACAAAACCTTCTCTCGTGATGATGAGGGTATGGGCATTGGGAACCAGTATGCTTTTATATCTGTCATCCATGAATTCTGTTTCAAGGGATTTGTATGAAGCGGCAGATATCGACGGCGCGAACTTTTTACAAAAGTTTGGAAAAATTACACTGCCACAGATATCCCCTATTATTTTCTTTGACATTATTACGAATATGACAGGAGCCTTTCAGGTGTTTCAGGAAGCGCTGGTCATGAGTAAGAATGGAAAGGGAGATCCTGCGGGCTCATTACTTTTTTATAATCTGCATATTTATGATGAAGCATTTACCAGATACAATATGGGATATGCTTCGGCCATGGCCTGGTTTCTTCTGGTGATCGTTATGGCGATTACACTGATTAATCTGTTTGCTTCAAAATATTGGGTTCATACGGAAGAAGGTGAGACTTAATGAGTGGAAAGGAACATGTAATAAGAAAAGGCGGCCTGAAAAGCAGAAAAAAGAAAAAACAGATACTGGATATTATCTGCTTTCTGTTTTTGGCGGCAGCGGTTCTGACAGTTATTATGCCTCTGTGGTTTATGATTTCCACTGCCCTTAAAAGCATGGATGAGATTTTTACTTATCCCATCACCTGGTATCCTCATAATCCTATATGGAGCAATTTTAAGGATGCATGGATAAGCGCAGACTTTACGAGATGGTTTTTAAATTCCGTTTTTGTGGCCGGGTTCGCCATTTTGGGTGGTGTACTTGCCAATTCACTGGTGGCATACGGTTTTGCAAAGATCAAATTTCCGGGAAGAAATATTCTGTTTACGATTATCCTGGGCACCATGATGATTCCGGAGTTTGTGACTATGATTCCCCAGTATGTTCTGTATGCCAGACTGGGATGGGTGAGCACTTATCTGCCGCTGATTGTTCCACAATTTATGGGATCGGCATACTTTATTTTTATGCTGCGTCAGTTTTACGCAGGCATTCCTAATTCGGTAATCGAATCGGCACAGATGGATGGTGCGTCACACTTTTGTATCTGGAGAAAAATCATGCTTCCTATGGCCAAACCGGCGATCATGACGGTGGTGGTTCTTTCTTTTAACTGGAGCTGGAATGATTTTCTGAAACCTTTACTGTATTTAACGGACACCAATAGTTTTACTCTGCAGATCGGTCTTAAAATATTTGTGAGTCAGTCGAATACGCAGTGGAATTACCTGATGGCAGCGTCCTGTATCGTGCTTTTGCCCATTATTATAGTATTTATGTGCCTGCAGAAATATTTTACGGAAGGCATGAATCTGGGAGGGGCAATAAAAGGCTGAATTTGTAAATTTTTTTCTTTTTTGACAAAATATGAAGTATAATAATAAAAAATACTTTAACAGCATAAAAAGGAAAAGAAAATTATGGCGGAGCAAAATAATCAGGTACAGCTGAAAAATTACAACAGAAGATCGGTTTTAAATTACATCAGAAAAAACGGGACGGCCACGAAGGCAGGACTTGCTTCCGTGACGGGACTGACTTTCATGGCTATTAAGAAGATTCTGGCTGAGCTGGAGGAATTGAATCTGATCAGAAGCGATCAGATGGAGTCAACGGGCATTGGAAGAAAAGCGGTGTCTTATGCCATCAATGAAAATTATCGATACAGCATTGGCATTCATATCAATAAGTTTGTTACCGGAGTGATGATTATGAACCTGCAGGGGCAGGTGATTGCGTGGGAAAAATATTCCATGGACAAGGGCTTTTCCGGTCAGAATGAATTTGTTGACATGCTGATAGTGGCTGTGAACCATGTGATAGAAAGCTCCGGCATTGAAAAAGATAAAATTCTGGGAATTGGTGTGGGAGCGCCCGGCCCCATAGATTATGAGAACGGAATCATACTGACGCCGCCCAATATGCCTATTTTAAATTATCTTCCGCTGCGGGAGATTCTGGAAGAGAATACGGGTTTTCCGGTCTTTATCAACAAAGATACCAATGTAATCGCTTTCGGAGAATATTGGTGTGGAGAAGCGAAAGACTGTAATACACTGGTTTATGTGGATGTGGACATGGGCATCGGAAGCGGGCTCATCATAAACGGTAAACTGAATATCGGCGCGAATGGCATTGCAGGAGAATTTGGCCATATAACAATAGATGTCAACGGTCCCTTGTGTAATTGCGGAAACAGAGGATGTCTTGAGGCGGTAAGTTCCGGAATTGCGGTATTGAAGGCACTGAACAGGCAGCTGGAAAAGGAAGAGAAACATCCGCTTTATCACAAAAGGAATGAGCTTGTTATTGAGGATGTATTTGAAATGGCGAAAAAAAAGGATATGCTTACCATGTCTATCCTGAACCAGTCGGCATTTTATCTGGGAATTGCCATCAGCAGTCTGATCAATATTCTGGACCCGGAGATCGTAATTCTGGGGGGAATACTGATACAGAGATATCCCATGTATTTTGATATCGTAAAAGATGTGGCGGATCAGAAGAAGGTAAAAGGAGCCAGGGAGAACAGAATGCTGGTCTCTTCGTTGAAAGAAAGCGCAGGTGTGATAGGAGCCGGAGAAATTGTTGCGGATCATTTTTTCAATAAACGGGTAAATGATGTATTTATGAAAAATTAAATGATGGGAGAACATTATGTTTCAGAGCAGAACAGCGACTTGGCACAGGGATAAAGAAATTGTTTGGGACAGCGGAGTGGTTTTTCTGCTTTCTTTATGCCCGGAAGAGGGAAAAGCTGAAGAACTGAATATTTATTGCAGGGAAGATACGGCGCTGATCCGCCCCGAAGGAGAGATTGCCGTACAGGAGCCCTGTTTCGGTCCTCAGAGATATTATGATGCGAAGGAAGGACTGATCTATGAGCTCAGGCTTCCGGATTTCGAAGGGGCTATGGCTGTTTATCAGCATAAGGACTGGTGGATCAGGCCCGGTTTTATCAGGAAAGCCTCCGAAACGCCGGACAGAACACAGCTTTTTCTTTTTCGGAAGAAGGAAATCTGGTTTGCGCTGCTTTCGGTTTGCGGAGAAGTGTGCAGGACGGATATGTGCGGGAAGGATAAAAACAGTCTTATCATCCGGATGGCTCCGGGCGCGGGGAACAGAAACCGCCTTTCGGATCTCAGTCTTGTAATTGCCGCCGGAGAGAATCCTTACCGCTGTTGCGAAAGGGCGGTGGAAGAAGCGTTGCTCTGTCTGGGCAGGGAATCCATGCTTCGGAGGCACAGGAGTTATCCGAAAATGTTTGAATATTTTGGCTGGTGCAGCTGGGATGCCTTTTATCATGAGGTATCTCATCAGGGTATTGTGGAAAAAGTGCGGGAGTTTCGTAAGAAGGAGGTCCCCGTAAAATGGGTGTTGATTGATGACGGCTGGCTTTCGGCGGACTACGAAGAGAAAACACTGACGGATCTGGATGCAGAGAAAAGCCGGTTTCCGGAAGGGCTTGAGAGCTGTGTCCGGGAACTGAAGGAGAAATATGACATCGAAAACATTGGAGTCTGGCACGCGGTAATGGGCTACTGGAACGGAATCGGAGAAGGCACCGCGGCGCATGCCGCCCTGCGGTCAGGGCTTTTTCATCTTCCTGACGGAAGGCTCCTGCCGGCCCCCTCAGCGGATAAGGCGTTTCTGTTTTTTGATCGATGGCATGAATATTTAAGAAATCACTGCGGCATTGATTTTGTGAAAGTGGACGGTCAGAGCGCCATCTTTCCTGCTTATGGAGGCATAAAAGCATATGGAGAGGCCAGCCGGGAGATACAGAAAGGACTGAGCGCTTCCACGTCCCTTTATTTTGGAAATCGTATTATTCATTGCATGGGCATGGCCAGCGAGGATATGTGGAACCGTCCTTCCGGCGCTGTGTCCAGGAACAGTGATGACTTCGTGCCGAATGTGAAAAACGGTTTTCGGGAGCACGTGATTCAAAATGGCTATAACAGTTTGCTGCAGGGACAGTTTTACTGGGGAGACTGGGATATGTTTTACACCGATCACAGGGAGAATCGCTGCAATTCCATGCTGCGGGCGGTCAGCGGCGGTCCCGTATATGTCAGCGATAAGGTGGGAGAAACAAATCCTGCCTGGATATGGCCTCTGATCAGGAAAGACGGCAGGGTGATCCGCTGTGAAGGAGTGGGAATGCCTACGGTGGATTGTCTGCTGGAAGATCCCATAACCAGCCGTAAGCCGTTAAAAATATGGAATCGTTTCGGAGCATATTATGTGCTGGCGGCTTTTTCGATTCATGAGGAAGAAGCGAGGTGTGAAGGGACCGTCAGTGTGGAAGATATTCCGGGACTTTCAGGTAATAGGTGGATTGTTTATCACTGGCTGGAACGGAAGATTTCCCCTTTGGAGGAAAACTGTGAAGTGGCTGTAAGCCTTGCCTTTGGAGAATCGGAACTGTATCTGCTTCTGCCCGACCAAAAAGTACAGATAATCGGCATTCTGGAGAAATATATCGGTCCCGGCTGTGTCAGCGGATTATGGGAGAGGGAAGATTCCATGGGAATCCTTGTAACCGAGCCGGGAACCTTCGGTTTCGTGACAAAAAGGAAACCCGAACAGGTATTGGTCAATGGCAGGAAACTGGAGTATGAGACGATGAATGACAGCCTGTACGGCGTGAAGATTTTAGAGGAAAACAGCGTGGTGGAGCTGTGTTTTTGAGAAAGGGGCCGGCGGCATGCTTTTTATTGGAATAGATATTGGAACCACTTCTATCTGCGGAGTATTATATGATTCTGCGCATGATAAGACAGTGAAAGAACTCCATGGGGAAAATCATTTTCTGGAAGGAAAGGGTTTTCGACAGGACCCGGAGGAGATTGTAAGAGTTTCCCGAAAGCTTCTGGAGAGGCTTCTTGAGAGTATCAGCCCGGAAGAAGGGAAAAATCCGGGTTGGGAGGAGAGCGGCAGACAGCGGATCGGAGGGATAGGCATTTCCGCTCAGATGCACGGGATCTTATATGTAGACCGGGAAGGAAAGGCGGTAAGTCCTTTTTACACATGGAAAAATGAATGGGGTAATGAGCAATACAAGGAGGGAAAAACCTATGCGGAATATTTGTCAAAGCAGACCGGAATGTCTTTATATACCGGTTACGGCAGTGTGACTCATTTCTATTTGCAGAAGAAGGGACTGATTCCTGAGGAAGCGGCGGGTTTTGTGAGTATCGGTGACTATCTGGCCATGAAACTGACGAGCGCCAAAAAATTTTCGGTGGATGTTACCATGGCGGCCAGCTTCGGCGGCTTTGATTTGAAGAAGCGGCAGTTTGCCCTTTTGGTCATGGAGAAGGCAGGAATCGATATCTCTTACTATCCTGAGGTCGTGGAAGGCAAAGAAATGGGATTCTGGTATGGAATTCCGGTGTTTTGCGCGGTAGGGGACAATCAGAGCAGTTTTCTCGGTGCGGTGGTGGACAAAGAGAGAAGCATCAGCGTAAATGTGGGGACAGGTTCTCAGGTTTCGGTATTTTCGGGAGAATTGTATGAAAAAGGAAAAGGGGAAGTCCGTCCTTTTCCGGGAGGAGGCTGGTTATATGTGGGGGCCTCGGTGAACGGAGGGAAGGCATATGAAAGGCTGGCGGTGTTTTTTCAGGAAATTCTCGGATTCTTCGGCATCTTAGTGGAGCCGGGAGAAGTGTATGAGGTTATGGAACGCCTTGGCGGAAAAAAGAAGGAAACGGATCTGATCGTTTTACCCGCTCTTTACGGAGAAAGAGAGGCGAAAGGAGAAGAAACGGTAACTTTAAGATCGGGGATTTTCGGCCTGAGAGAAGAGAACTTCTCCGATCTGGTAAGGGGCTTTGTGTCAGGAATGGCGGAAGAATTGTATGAGCTGTATCAGGATTTTCCGGAAGAGCTGCGGAGAGGAAAGACCGTTATCATAGCATCGGGAAACGGCATCAGAAAGAATTCGCTTTTGCGGGAAGAGGTCGAAAAGAAATATCAGCTTCCTGTGGCGTTTACCGAAAGGAAGGAAGAAGCCGCCACAGGCGCGGCGGTTCTGGCGGAAATTTTAGTTGGAAAGGAAAGTAAAAAGATTGAAAAATAAAATTATGCTGATTACTTACGCGGACAGTTTCGGGAAAAATTTAAAAGAATTAAAAGAAATGCTGGACACTTATTTTAAGAGGGAAGTTGGTTCCATTCACATATTGCCTTTCTTTCCCTCTTCAGGAGACCGGGGTTTCGCGCCCATAGATTACACCGGAGTGGATGAGAAATTTGGTGACTGGGAGGATATTTTGGCCCTTGCGGAAGACTATGAGCTGATGTTTGACTTCATGATCAATCATCTGTCCAGAAGAAGCCCTGAGTTTCTTGATTTTATTCAAAAACACGACGATTCCGCATACGCGGATATGTTTCTTCGGTTTAAAAATTTCTGGCCGGGCGGAGAACCAACCAAAGAACAGGTAGATCTTCTGAATAAGAGGAAACCCTGTGCGCCCTGTGAGGAGATTGCCTTTGCGGACGGAACCAGCGAGAAAATCTGGTGTACCTTTGATGACGAGCAGATGGATCTTGATCTGAGCAGCCAGGTGACATGGGATTATGTGGAAAGGACACTTCGGTTTTTGATGGAGCATGGGCTTTCTCAGCTTCGTCTGGACGCTTTCGCTTTTGCTACTAAGAAGATCGGAACCGCCTGTTTTTTTCTGGAACCTGAAATATGGGAAATGATGGACAGAGTCCAAAAAATATTGGATGAAAAAAACATTCCCATGCTGCCGGAGATTCACGATCATTATTCGGTGCAGATGAAAATTTCAGATCATGGCTATGCCGTTTATGACTTCGTATTGCCGGTGATGACACTTCATACCCTTTATACGGGAAACGGCGCGAGAATGAAGCACTGGCTTTCCATTTGTCCAGAGAATCAGCAGACAACGCTTGATACGCACGATGGTCTGGGAACTGTGGATGTGGTGGATCTGTTAAGCCCGGAGGAATTGCAGAACGTAATTGACCGGACAGAGAAATACGGCGCTAATTTCAAGTGGGATTACAGTGCGGAATCCACCGGAAAAAAAATCGTCTACCAGATTAATTGTTCTTATTATTCTGCCGTAGGAGAAGATGATAATGCTTATCTTTTGTCAAGAGCATTGCAGTTTTTTGCGCCGGGCATTCCACAGGTGTATTATATGGGACTTCTGGCGGGGGAAAATGATTACGAGCTGATGAAGCGCACCAATTATGACAGAAATATCAGCCGTCATGATTATACGATGGAAGAAATACGGGAGCTGGTAAAAAAGCCTGTTGTGCAGAAGCTGCGCAGGCTGATGCAGTTTCGAAATGATTACCCTGTGTTTGACGGGGAAATGACGGTGCACGATACGGCTGACAATATCATGAGGATTTCATGGCAGGAGGGAACTCTGAAAGCTACGCTGACGGCGCGGCTTGAGGAGAAAAGTTTTGATATTACTTATCTGGACAGAGAAAACAGGGAAAGGACATTGATCCTTGAGGAGGATTTTATGTGGGATGAATAAGGAGTGGCAGACGGAATACCTTCTGATTGGCAACACCCTGGAGGCAGTATGCAGGGCAATGGAACTGGCAAAACAGAGGAAAGCAGTCATATTGGCGGTGGAGGAGACTTATCTGGCAGTGGATATCTGTGGGCGGTGTTTATATCGGAGACAGGAGGCGGCGGAGGGTTTCTTTCCGGAGGAATGCTTTGACAAAGATGTGATGATTCCCGACAGATGCAAGCGGTATTTGGAGGAATGCTGCATGAAGGCGGGCGTAAGGTTTTACTATGGTTTGTATTTTGTGGAAGAAATGAGTGGGCAGCATGATGGGGTTTCTGATTTGGATCTTCGAATAGTGCGTCTGGCGGGAAAGGGCGGCATCATATCTGTTGTCTGCAGACATGCGGAATGGTATCCGGAGGAGAGTGATTTAAGCGGCAGGCTTTCTCTGCGGGCCTGGATGAAGGATATAAGAGACGGCAGTTTTGGACTTGTGGAGGCTTCCATTGACAGTGATCAGGGAAAGTCACCGGCGGAAAAGCTTTTATTGTTGAGAAAGGAATTGCTTTCAGAATTTCGAAGAAAGCGAAAGGATAATTCCGGTCTTAGCCCTGGCAGATTTGCAGACCGGTGGAGCGGTAAACTGGAAACCGGAAATATGATTGAAATGGAAGGAGATGCTGTCGGAAAAACAGGAAAAGGAGCGCCGGTGAAACGAAAAGAGATAGCGGAAACCGCCGATGTGATTGTGGCGGGAGGGGGTACTGCAGGGGTTATGGCGGCCCTTTATGCGGCCAGAGGCGGTGCAAGTACGATTCTGCTGGAACCAATGTATGATCTGGGCGGCACTTCTACCTTAGGAGGAGTGAACGCCTATTGGTTCGGTACATCCTTTTCCGATACGCGAGAAATTGATGAAAAAGTAGACAGACTGTGTGAAAGTTCCGGCATAGAACGTCCTGCCGGAATGTTTGGCAAATACGATGATTTTCACGGGGGTATCAGGGGACTGGTACTTTTGGATCTTTGTCTGCAGGCAGGAGTGGAAATACGTTTTGGCAGATTAGTATACGACGTAATCAAAAAAAGGGGACGTATTGTGGGAGTAAGATGTGCGGGGAAGAGAGGAAAAGAGGCCTGTTATGGCAAGCTTGTCATTGATGCTACCGGAGATGGGGATCTGGCTGCGGCGGCAGGGGCGGACATCGTATATGGAGCGGAGCGCGATGGATTTACCTATTGGGGGTCTCTGGCTCAGTATAGCGGGCCTGACAGCTATCGGAATAATTTTTCTTCTATGGTGAGACTGGATGATGTGGAGGATTTTACGGATTTTATTATTACTGGCAGAAGAAGAGGCGGCGAATACCTGTTTGACCATGGTTCCTATGTAAGTGTCAGAGAAAGCAGGCACATCCGGGGAGAAAGAATTATCGATCTGAAGGATGTGTGTCTGTTCCGGACCTATGAGGATGGTTTTTATACCTGTTTTTCCAATTATGATCCGAAGGGAAAACCGGATGCTGATCCGATTTACTGCGGTTATCTGGTGCCTCAGATGAAAATGCAGGTTCCTCTGAGGGCCTGTCTGCCAGTGGATGGTGAGGGAAAGCGGATTGAAGGGCTTATAGTGGCGGGCAAGGCCATTTCCGCCGATCACAATGCTTTTCCGGGTCTTCGCATGCAGCGCGACCTGATGCATCAGGGAGCGGTGCTGGGACTTTTGGCTGCAAAGGCAGTGCTGGCAGAGACAAATGTGGAAAAATTGCCTCTAGAGCAATGCCGCCGTTTGATTGAGAAAGAAACAGGAGATTCCCTTACACTTCCTCATGAAAAGAATTTCAGTAATTTGAGGGAAGCTGCAAGTCTGATTGGAAAAGAAGAAAGGACTCACTGGATCGATGTACCCTTTACTTATGAGGAAAAGAATGCCAGTCCCTTGCTGGCATTGGTATATGGCGAGAGGGAAGAGGCGCTTGCGGCGATTATGGAAAGAATCGGAAGCATTGAGAAATCAATAGAAGAATCGGAAAGGAAAGAATGGAACGGAACGGAAGAAAAAGAAGCAGACAGCAAGGATATGCGGGAAGTGCTTTTGATTTTGAAAAAGCTGGCGCTTTTTCACGGCTCGGATGAGCCTGCAAAGGAGATAGAGGCTCATATTCTGCGGCAGCTTTCAAAGAGCGAGCCCTCATTACCTGAAAGAAAAGGATCTGTCATGTGCGCTCAGCTTTTGCCTGACCATGGGGTGATGCCGGAGGTGGTTTACGAGCTGAACCTTTTATCCCATGGAAAAAGTTTTTCCATGAAACCTTATGAACTGGTAACGGACAGGCTGGTGGAAGGAGAGAGAGATTATGATTCGATCCGGAAAGGGATTTTTCCATATGCGGAATCCATTGCCTATGCTGGAGAACACAGCAAAAGAAAAGAGTTTATTCCTCTTCTTTGCAGACTAATCGAATTACCGGAATTTAAAAAGGCCTTTGCGAATGAGAACAGGGCGGGCCTGATGAGTCAAAGATGGCAGATGCTGTTTGTGATTCTTAACAGAGCCCTTCTCCTTTTGGGAAGCAGGGAAGGAGAAAACGGGCTTTTGCGGGCAAAGGAAAGCAGCAGTGCAGCTATCAGAACAGCAGCGGAAAAGGCGCTTTCAGAAGGGCTTAAAAGCCAGAAACAGTTGATGAAAGAAAGGTTGTGAGATCATGAAAAAGGATAAAAGATTATATATGATAGGAAACGCGCATATCGATCCCGTATGGATGTGGCAGTGGCAGGAGGGATTTCAGGAAGTGAAGGCTACCTTCCGTTCCGTGCTGGATCGGATGAAGGAATACGAAGATTTTGTTTTTACAGGCAGTTCCGCTTCTTTCTACGAATGGGTGGAGGAAAATGATCCTGCCATGTTTGGAGAAATAAAGGAGCGGATAAAGGAAGGCCGCTGGGTCATAGAAGGCGGTTGGTGGATTCAGCCTGACTGCAATGCGCCTTCAGGAGAATCCTTTGTGCGTCAGGGGCTTTACGGACAAAAATATTTTGAAGAAAAATTCGGCGTAAAAGCGGTATGCGGCTATAATGTGGACAGCTTCGGGCATAATGGAAATCTGCCTCAGATATTAAAGAAATCAGGTATGGATTATTATGTGTTCATGCGTCCCGGCAGGCACGAAAAGGGGATGGACGGGGAGACCTTTCGATGGAAATCCGCAGATGGTTCGGAAGTGAAGGCCTTCCGTATTCCGTTTGAATACTGTACATGGCCGGAGGAGATCGAAGAACATGTAAAGCGGTGCGCGGGAGAGATTAAGAATCCCGGTAACGGCATCATGTGTTTTTACGGTGTCGGCAATCATGGCGGAGGTCCTACCAAAAAGAATATTGAAAGCATTCTGGCCATGAATAAAAGAGAGGATATGCCGGAGCTTATTTTTGCGTCCCCGGCAGATTATTTCAGAAATGTGGAGCAGTCAGACAGAGTCCTTCCTGTAGTAACGGGAGAACTGCTTCATCATGCAAGCGGCTGCTACAGCGCTCATTCCGAAATAAAGAGTCTGAATAGAAAGGCAGAAAACACGCTTCGCATGGCGGAAAAGCTTTCTGTCATGGCGAAGACCCTGTTAGTCGGGAAGTACGATAGAAAAGAGCTTACCAGAGCATGGAAAGCAGTGTTATTTAATCAGTTTCACGATATTTTGGCAGGCACCAGCATAGAAGATGCCTATGTGGATGCCAGAGAGGATTATGATTATGCCCTGCATATAGCTGGCAGGCAGTTGAACGGCGCGTTGCAGTCTGTCAGCTGGAATATTGATATTCCCGCGGAGGAGGACATGAAACCTCTGGTAGTGATGAATCCCAATGCCTTTGAGACTATGGCGGAAGTGGCGGTGGAATCCCCTTCTCTGAAAGAACATACCGTGCTTCTGGATGAGGAGGATAATCAGATTCCTTACCAGATTGTCCGGTCCAAAGCTTCCAGTAACGGAAGATGCCGGATCGTTTTTGTGGCAAAGCTGCCTTCTTTGGGGTATCGCACTTATCGTTTTGCGGTGAGGGAAAAGGGGAAACAGTTTGAAAATGTAAATTCCACCCAGACCGGTGCGGAAAATAAATGGTTTTCCATTAAATTCGATGAAAAGGGTTATATTTCTTCCCTGATAAAAAAGAATGACGGAACGGAATACTTTTCTTCCCCCGCAGCAGTGCCTGTGGTAATAAAGGATGAGAGCGATACATGGTCCCATGGCGTGCGTATTTTCAATGAAGAAATCGGACGGTTTGAGGCGGTAAAGGTACAGCGTATTGAAAATGGCCCCGTAAAGGCTGTGATCAGGGTTACCAGTGTATATCATAATTCCAGGATGTTTCAGGATTTTTCCATCTATAAGGAACTGGATTTTATTGCTGTGGAAACCACGATAGACTGGCATGAGAAAATGTCCATGCTGAAACTGCGTTTTCCGGTGAATATGAATTATTTAAGGGTCAGTTACGAAATTCCCTATGGTGTCGCGCAGAGGGAACCTGACGGGGAGGAATTTCCGGTGCAGACATGGTTCGATCTGGAAGGGGCTGCGCCCGGATTGGACACGATGGTTCATGGCCTGTCTATTTTGAATGATGGCAGATTTGCGGCGGATACGGCAGGAAAGAATGGAGAACTGACATTGCTCAGAAGTCCCATTTATGCCTGGCACGAACCTTATGTACCTGATCCCGATCTGGAATATGCTTATTTGGATCAGGGTGTGCAAACCTTTACCTACGGCCTTTATCCCCATGATGGAAGCTGGGAAGAGGCGGATACCATCAAGCGGGCAAAGATGATGAATGAAAAGCCTGTTGCCCTGTTTGAAACTTACCACAGGGGACCGCTTCCACAGAAGAGTTCCTTCCTGAGCGTAAGCGAGAACAATATATTCGTGGAAGCGGTAAAGGAAGCGGAGGACGGAAGCGGCGATGTGATTCTGAGGGTTTATGAGGCAGCGGGCAGGAATACATCGGTGGAATGTAAGGTGCCTTCTTTGGGAAGAGCGTTCTCTCTTTCCTTTACGCCCTTTGAAATTAAGACGGTACGGCTTTCGGAAGGAAAAGAAGCGGTATGCAATAATATGCTGGAAGAAAATTAACAGATCCTATATCAGCATACCATATATAGTAACCAGAGCAATATTGATAGCTATATATGGTATGGTTTCTGTTTGACGCGACAGTTTTAAGTATCATGATAATCCAAAACCGCATGGAGACTGATATTTTCGTAGATGGGAGCGTTTGTATCCGGTATCGTTCCATCGGATGTAATCCAGTGGGAATGTCCGGCATGCTCAAAATCCGTTTCAGGGAGAACCGGAAGACGCTCTCCGTCAAAAACATAGAGAGTATCATACAGGGTATTTTCGGTATATAAAGTAATCTGATGCACCGGAATACCCTGAATCCATGCTTTGTCCAGAAATTCTTTGCGCCTGAGAATGTAATCGGACAGAAAGGCAAGTTCTTCTTCCCGGTCTGCGATATCCTCATGCAGGCGATATTCTTCCTCCCACCGGGCTCTGTCCATAGCTGCGGAAGCAGCCGTGGTTTCAGCTAACTGCGGAAGCACCTGATTGGCCAGTTCCGGCAGGTAGCCGCTTATTTCGTTAAGGTAGCAGTCGGTCAGTTCCGCATAGAATTCCGGTTTGACATAGAGTGCGGAAAACCAGCAGGAAGAATCTCTGTGGGCGGCGAGTCTGGTAAGCCTGTCGGGAGAAGTGGAGATATGTCCCAGATAAGCAGGCGCATTGCCCCATGTCACATCGTAATCCCAGACCGGTCCCGCGTACAGCTTGCTGCTGATGGCATCGATGTCCTTATAAAAGAACGAACTTGCAACACCGCCGTCGTAATTGGCCGTTACTTCTTCGAGCAGATATTTCCGAACGAAGGAATCGATATCGATCAGATCCGTATAATATGCGCCGGTTGTTTCGTCTATTCCTTCGGGTGATAAAATAGCGTTTTCTACGCTTTGTACATATTCGTCAATGTATGCGATCTGATTTGCCGTAGCATATTCCGGTGAACGGAGAATAAAGCATTCGCTGGCATGGGTGATAAAATAGCTTCCATGTTCTTCAACTTCTTTTATAAACCGGTCGTTGAAATCCCGTTCAATCAGATATCCGCCCGTAATATCATCGGGTTCCTCCGGAATCTGTCTTGCCTTGGTCGTATCGGTCCAGGCAGTTTCATAAAGATTAAGATCCTCGTTGTCATTTGCAGCTTTTGTTGCTTTTTCAAGATCCGTAATATTCAGACGGGAATTTTTGACTTCTATTTTCTCCGTAACATAATAATTGCCTGCATATTCTCCGTTCAGATACAAGTCCACGAATACACCCTCTTTTGCCTGCGCCAGACCAAGATGGTCTGCGAGATTTCTGGAAAGAGCATTGCGCAAAAGGGTGGGATCGGCGGAATTGGAAATGAAAATCCATTTTCTGGCGGAATGCATTCCAAGAAAAGGAGCTGCGTCCTTCAGCTTGATTTGATAGGGTTTTTTTTCAAATTCCGTATAGGAAGTATTTCCTCTGCCTTTGATATAGGTAAGCGGAAAGGTAAAGCTCGTATGACCGTCCGCTTCCAGTACGGAAATATATCCCGGTTCCTTTACTTTCTTGTCGCTGTTGATCTGTTCTGCCGTTCCCGATTCGGTATCGATGAAAACTGCCGGAATATTTTCGGAGTACAGAAAGACAACGGAAGAGAGGTCGATCCCGTCAGGAATTTCCGCCTCGATGCCTGCCTGCTTACAGGCGGAAGGAAGAAATGCGTAATATTTTCCGTCCTTTGGCCAGAGAGCGATATCATATCCGGATACGGTAATAAAAAATTTTTCTTCTCCTGCTTCCATGCGCCGCACTGTCGTTTCCATGTCTTTCATCGCTCTGTTCATATCCTGAACTTCCGAAAGCTTGTTTAATCCGAGAAGCAATACTGCGGTTATGATGATTATAACAGAGTATGTCCAGTTTCTTTTCATCGCCGATTACTCGTTTTCTTTCTTTATAATCAGTCCCACGGGGCAATGATCTGAGCCCATGATATTATGATAGATGACCGCATCCTGTAAATTTTCTTTCAGGATTTGGGAAACGACGAAATAGTCGATGCGCCATCCTGCATTCTTTTCTCTTGCGTGGAACTGGTATGACCACCAGGAATAGGCTCCTTCCAGATCGGGATAGAAATGACGGAAGGTATCGATTAGTCCGGACTGCGTAATTTTTGTGAATTTTGCGCGTTCTTCATCGGTAAAACCGGCATTCTTGCGGTTTGTTTTCGGATTTTTCAGGTCGATTTCCTGATGTGCAACGTTTAAGTCTCCGCAGAAAATAACGGGTTTCTTTTCTTCCAGTTTTTTGATAAAGATCAGGAAAGCATCCTCCCACCGCATGCGGTAATCCAGTCTGGTGAGTTCACGCTGTGAATTAGGGGTATAAACGGTGGTCAGATAAAAGTCCGGAAATTCAAGCGTAATGACACGCCCTTCATGGTCATGTTCTTCGATGCCGATGCCGTAAGTTACACAAAGAGGTTCCTGTTTCGTAAAGACAGCCGTACCGGAATATCCCTTTTTCTCCGCGTAATTCCAATATTGATGATAACCGGGCAGGTCCAGTGAGATCTGACCTTCGGAAAGCTTGGTTTCCTGCAGACAGAAAATGTCCGCATCCTCCTCTTTGAAAAAATCCATAAATCCTTTTCCCATACAGGCCCGCAGGCCGTTTACATTCCATGATATCAGTTTCATGTTTTATCTTTCTCCCTTCTGTTGATCGCATAAATAATATGGTATGGCTCCGAAGACTTCATCCGGAAATCACTTATTTGGATAATATTCCAGAATATCTTCCTGTACGATACGTTCCGAAAGCTCATACATTTGCTGAATTCTTTCCTGATAGTTTTCCTTCGTCAATCTGCTCTCTCCCGCAATCAGCCTGTTACAGATGACCTGATTAATATCTTTGGAAAAATGAATCATA
This sequence comes from uncultured Lachnospiraceae bacterium, assembly GCA_937910785.1. Taxonomy (GTDB): domain Bacteria; phylum Bacillota; class Clostridia; order Lachnospirales; family Lachnospiraceae; genus UBA3282. Next base: position 44,041 of record CALDLG010000045.1, read on the forward strand.
TCCATATATAAATCCAGGTCAGTGATGATTTCTTCATCATCCTGATAAAAGTAAATTTCCGCGTTGTCACAGGAAAGCAGGGCGGCAATCGCCTGCTCCTCATTGTACAGATAAGCGTCCCGTTCACCGCTTCGATAGATATTATCCCACCAGAGCATGGAATAGGGAGGGAAGAAAAACTTAAAGGTCGTTTCGGGATGACTGTTCACCATATCGGTGAGCAATGCAATATTTCCTGCAAGCTCTTCCGCATAACGGGTTTTTTCCTGCATGGGTTTGATGGAAGAAAGACGGTTATACATCCCGGTTGCAAGTTCCGCGCTGAAGAATTTCCATTGCGCCCAGTTATAAGAGTTTCCTTCATCATAGTCGCTTTTTAAGGAAAATGCCAGCATATAGGGAATTTTTTCCAGTATAATATCCTTGTTTAAAAGATAGGGATAATCGTTTAAATAATTTGTATCGTACAGATACATGGGACAGCCGGTGGATTCATAGGTCGTTTCCGTACTTGCGCAGAGGGAGGAGGGATCGATGTTATAAAAAACATATTTCAGATTCCTGTTCTCGTAAGCGGTATCGAGCAGGTAGCACAGATCGGCGGTCGCTCCGTAGGAGCGGATGGCTTTGATTGTCCGGCACTGAAAGCCATTGTCGAACCACTTATTGTTATAGTTTTCACAGACGGAGGAACCGACGATCAGGCTGTCGTAATCGAAATTGCGCAGGGTTCCTACACACTGGTATTCCTTATCCGTAAGTACGCTTTTTAAGCCGGGCAGGGGTTTATGATACTGGTAAAAGGGATCGAAAATCACTACAAGTGCCATAATAAACAGAAGAAGTCCGACGCTTCTGATAAAAAATGATCTGATAAACTTCTGTTCCGTCATATTTCGTTTCCTCCTTTCATCTTTTTTCAGAAATTAAAGTATAAGAAGGTGCTGACCTGAGACAGAGAAACGACACACCATATGAAAACAACCGTAACGGCCCAGCATCTGCCGGAGGTCAGTTTTCCGTCTTCCGCGATTTCCAGTACATTTTTCCGGGTAATCATGAAGAAAGACAACGCCAGAAGGAAAAGCAGCAAAGCCAGGTACGCATAGCCGACAAGCTGTGGAGCCAGAATGCCGAGCGCCTCCTTGATAACGTAAAACTCCGGGATATCCAGCGTGGAGGCAACTTCAAACATTTTGCCCGTATAATTGAATGCTCCCAGATTTCTGAACATCTGTATGGCTCCTGCCATGCTTTCGCTTCGGAAGAAAAACAGCGAAAGATTGAAAAAACCGAAAGTCAGAATCCATCCGAGCCATGCCGGAATATGGAATTTGGAGGGGTGCTTTTCGTTCCTCCCGCGAATGCCGACAATTCCCAGATTATCCCAGACGACGAGGAGTCCCTGCATGGTGCCCCATGCGATAAAGGTCCATGCCGCGCCATGCCAGAGACCGCTCAGAAAGAAAATGATAATCGTGTTTAACATTGTCCTCCATTTTCCTTTTTTGCTTCCGCCAAGCGGGATATAGACATAGGTGATGAAAAAGCGGGAAAGCGTTATATGCCATCTCTGCCACAGTTCTTTAACGGAGCAGGCCCGGTAAGGTGAGTTGAAGTTGACAGGAAGAATGATGTTAAACATTCTTCCAAGCCCCATTGCCATGTCGGAATAGCCGCTGAAATCGAAATAGATTTCAAAGGTATAGGACAAAATGACAAGGATGGTTGAAGGCGTGTCCAGGCTGAAGGTCTGTGCGAAGCCGTAATTGACGACGAGAGCAAGAACATCAGCTAAAAGGATCTTTTTACCAAGACCGAGAACGAACAGGACAATGCCCTGTGAAAAGTTGTGTGCGTTCAGACGCCGGTTTTTCGTATCCTCGAACTGCGGAATCATTTCTTTATAAAGGACGATCGGTCCGGCGACCAGCTGCGGAAAAAAGGTGACAAAGGTCACATAGTTGACAAAGGAATAGTGCTCCGCCCGTCCAAGACAGCGGTCTATGATAAAAGAAAGCTGCTGAAAGGTAAAAAAGCTGATGCCAAGGGGCAGCAGGATATGCTTTAAGGTAAAATCAGCATGGAAAGCCAGATTCAGGTTTTCGATGAAGAAATCATAATATTTAAAATAAAACAGCAGGCCAAGATTAAAGAAGATGCCGGCAAACAGACCAAGCCGGTTTGTAAGCTTCGTCCGGGCGTGCGTAAGGAGCCAGCTTAAAAAATAATTGATGCCGATGCTCGTCACGATAATGATAAGATAACTGAAATTAAAGTAACCATAGAACCATAACGACATACCGGCCAGAAAAACTTTGGCCAGTTCATAATGTTTATAATGATTCAGCCCGTACCATCCAAGCAGCGTAAGGGGCAGAAACAGAAAAATAAATAAAAAGGAATTGAACAGCATAATGCCTCCGGGCGATTCTTTCTAAAAATTCAAATATGGTATAGTATACCAAATTCGGAAAAGGGTTACAATAAATATTAGAAAGGAGTCATGAATATGAGTAAAAAACGGATAAGAATAGTATTGGCAGTCGGAATGATTTTATGTAGTCTTATCGGGTGCGCCAAAAGCGCTCCTGCCGGAGAAATGGTAAAAAACAGGGAATCTGCCGGGGAAGGCGAGGAGATTTCCGAGCTTCCGGTAGGAAGCGCATATGTGGAAAACGAGGAAAAAAATGAGCAGGAAACATTTCCTACTTTATCGGAGCTGCAGGAAGCGGTAAAAGAAGAACTGGACGATCACTATTGGCCGGAAATTTCCATATCGGAAGAGGAGTTTAAGAAAAAAACCGGCATTTCAAGAAATATGTATATTGAGTTTCTTGCTCAGGAGCCCGAAACGGGAGCGGATATAGATACGATGATTATCATTCGGGCCAGAGAGGATTATGTCGGAGCCATCGAGCAGGCGCTGGAAGATTATCGGAACAGACTGATTGAGGAGAATCGTAAATATCCTCAAAATCTATGTAAGGTGGAGGCGGCCAGAATGGAAACGATCGAAAACTATATCTGCTATGTGCAGCTTGGAGCGGATACAAGTATCGTCGCGGGAAAAGGAAGTGATGAAATAGCGGCTTACTGTCTGGAAGAGAATGAACGGGCAGTTGATGTACTGGAAAAGGCTATCCTGAGATAGCCTTTCTGATAATTAATGACAATGACCGCCGCAGCGGCTGCAGTCTTTGCCGCACTGTGCGGACTTTCCGTTTTTCTTATCCCGTATGATGCTTCTGAGAGCCAGCCCGGTGGCGGCAGCTATGATTGCAAGAACAATGATCGTACTCATATACATTTCCTTTCTGTCTGATTCCTATTTTATCAATTTTATCGAAAGTTGTCATCCTTTTCATTTCCTTATACATTTGATTCCATTTTGGAAAATAATTCCTTGTATATTTGAACAAAATCCGACATACGAAAAATGTTTAGTAAAAGCGTTAATTAGTGCATTATGTCGGAAAATAGTTTCGTTTTTTGAAAATATTGTGCAAAAATACAAAAAATGATAAGATTCACCCAACAAAAAGTTCTGAAAAACGAAAAGGCGGGATGAGTCGGAAAGAGGAAAAATGAACATACATGACATTGCCAGACTTGCCGGGGTATCAGCATCCACGGTTTCCAAAGTGATGAACGGCAAAGACAAAGATATCAGCGAAGAAACGAGGAAAAAGGTTCTGCGCGTCATCGAGGAAGAGAATTACGTTCCCTATTTCAGATTTCTGGAAAAAGAGGGCATAAAAAATCATCTCATCGGGCTCATCGTAAAAAAAGAAAACCGGGAGAGAGAAAACATCGTTCTGACCGCGGAACACATGGCGCGAAAGAAGGGCTATGGAATTATCATCGGTTATTCGGAGGACGAAAAAGACACGGAACTGCTTGTCAGGCAGATGGTTAAAAAGAAAGTGTCGGGACTGCTTCTCGACTCTGCGAAATGGGTTTCTGTGGGAAAGCTGGAAGATGCGGTCGTTTATTTCGGCGAGACGGAGGAATTTGACGAAAGGGAAAAAGCAGTCGTTTATTACAAATTGTCGGAGGCGGCCGGAATGGCGGTGGAAAGGCTGAAAAAGGAAGGGCATCAGAAAATTGCCTGTATTATCCGGCAGGGAGATCTGAGTGTTTTAGATGGATATCGGTTTGCCATGCAGAGCTTTCATCAGAAGGAGCAGCCGGTATGGATTTATGAAGGCCGGACATTGGAGGATATCGAGAAATACGGCATTCCGCAGGTACTGAACGAAAATGTGACCGCGATTGTCTGCGGTTCTTCTGAAATTGCGTGCTGCGTATGTAAGGTGATGGAAAGGAGCAAAACAGCGGTTCCGAACGAAATGTCCCTTATTTCCGTCGGCGATGACAGAATGTTGGAGCTTCTCGGATGCGGCATTTCCGCAGTTAAGTTTCCGAGTGAAGGCATGATGGAGGCGGCTTTGGATTATCTGCTTGAAATGATGCAGGAAAAAAAGAATATCGAGGTTGTAAAGCGCCTGCAGCCTGTTGTCATAAACCGCAGCAGCATCATGAAACCGGCGCAGGAAAAGCAGGGAGAGGCCATTATCGTAGTCGGCAGCATGAATATGGACGTTACGATCGAGTGTTCCACGATATTGGTGGCGGGAGAGACCCAGCGCGCCAACAAGGTATTTATATATTCCGGAGGGAAAGGGGCTAATCAGGCAGCCGGCGTCGGAAAGCTGGGCGGGCAGGTATATATGATCGGCTGTATCGGAAATGATGTATCCGGAAAACAGATTTATGCGGAGCTGACTGACAGTCATGTTCATATGGACGGCGTTTTATTTGATAATGCCCTCCCCAGCGGAAAAGCCTATATCAATGTTGATGAACGGGGTGAAAGTGCGATTGTCATCTATCCCGGAGCAAATAAAAATCTGAGCATTAATCAGATCAGACGCAGCGGATACTTATTCGAAAAGGGAAAATACTGTCTTCTTTCGCTGGAGATACCGGGACCGATCGTAGAATATACGATTCGCTTCTGTAAGAGGAATCAGACGCAGGTCATTTTAAAACCGTCGCCTACGGATGGCCTGAAAGACGAGCTGCTGCCTGAAATCGCGTATTTTGTGCCAAACGAAAAAGAGCTTCATGCGATCGTTCCGGGGAAAGCGGGACTGGAGGAAAAAGCCGAGATTCTGCGGCAGAAAGGAGTTGAGAACGTTATCGTTACATTGGGGGCAAGGGGATGTTATCTGAGAAATAAAGAGGTTTCCATTTATTTTGAAGGAACCGGATTTGAACCGGTGGATACGACCGGAGGCGCGGATTCCTTTATCAGCGCCATGGCGGTCTTACTGAGTGAAGGAAAGGAACTGATCCACGCAATCGAATTCGCAATCTATGCGTCCGGAATCAGCGTTACAAGATATGGAGTACAGTCGGCGCTGCCGGAGAGAAAGGCGGTGGATGTCTATGAGGATGAAATTTTTGCAAAATACCATGAGAAGAAAAGGAGGTGGGAGACATAATGCGAAAGATCGTTGTGGTAGGAAGCCTGAATATGGATGTTGTTATTGAAACGCCGCATCTGCCCGAATGCGGTGAGACCGTTTCCGGAAAAAAGATCGATCTGGTTTCGGGCGGAAAGGGCGCCAATCAGGCATATGCGGCCGGAAAGCTGGGCGGTAATGTTACAATGATCGGGGCAGTCGGGAACGACGCGGCGGGGGAAACACTTTTGTATAATCTGAAAAGCGTGGGCGTCGATGTGACGGGAATACGACAGATGGAAAACGGTACGACCGGACAGGCCTTTATTGCGGTCGATGACAACGGAGATAATTCCATTATTATCATTCCCGGAGCAAACGGGCTTGTAACAAAGGAGCTGATCGATGAGAAAGCGGATATTATCAAAGAAAGCGATATTGTGATCATGCAGCTTGAAATTCCACTCGATGTTGTGGAATATGTGAAGGAAATGGCAGTCAGGGAAAGGAAAACCGTGATTGTCGATCCGGCGCCGGCGCTTCCCGATTTGCCGGATCATTTCTGGAGGGGAATCGATTATGTAAAACCAAACGAGACAGAGCTTGCAATTCTGACCGGCAGAAAACTCAAAACGAGAGAAGAGCTGATCGGGGGCGCGAGGGTTTTGATCGAAAAAGGGGTCAGGAATGTAATCGTGACACTTGGCAGCGAAGGCTGTCTTATGGTGACGGAGGATACGGAAGCGTTTTTCTGTCCTTATCAGGTAAAAGCGGTCGATACGACGGCGGCAGGCGACAGTTTTACGGCAGCCTTCGCGCTGGCGCTCAGTCAGGGAAAAACCTGCGGTGAGGCGGTCGACCTGGGACAGAAGGTATCGTCAGTTGCGGTAACGCGAAAAGGCGCTCAGACATCGATTCCGACGATGGAAGAAGTAAAAAAAATGTGGGATGAATGAAAGGAGAATGCAGATGAGAAAAGTAATAATCGACACCGATCCGGGAATTGACGACGCGCTGGCCATTCTGCTCGCTTTATCGGCCAAAAAAGAGCTGGATATTCTTGCGCTTACGACAGTAAACGGGAATGTGGACATCGAAAAGGTGACCAAAAACGCCTTTAAAATTCTGGACGTGGCGGGAAGGAATGATATACCGGTCTATCAGGGAAACGGAAAACCTCTGATGAGAGAAAACAGTATGCCCGCGGACTGTCATGGAGATGACGGGCTTGGAAATATCGGTATGGAGGAAATTGACAGGACCCCGGAGGAGGAGAGTGCTACAGATTTTCTGATCCGGAAAGCGCGTGAGGAAAAGGGAGAAATTACGCTGATGCCGATCGGACCGCTTACCAATATTGCGGAAGCGGTGCAAAAGGATCCGGAATTTGCAAAAAACATAAAGGAAGTAGTTATTATGGGCGGAGCGGTTCATGAGGGAAATGTTACGCCGCATGCGGAATTTAATTTCTGGGTGGACCCGGAAGCGGCCCAAATTGTATTTCAGGCGGGCTTTGAAAAGGTAACGATGGTGGGATTGGATGCTACGAAGCATGTATGGCTTGATCCTGTATTGAGGGAGCTGATGTATCAGATCAATACCCCGGTGTCGAGATTTATCCATAAGGTTACCAGAGTGTATGCGGATGCTCATTGGGGATATGGGCAGAAACTGGGGTGTGAGCTCTGTGACGTACTGGTTACGGCGTATTTACTCGACAATAGCGTGCTTGAAACAATGGATGCTTTCGTCGATGTCGAAACCCGGGGATTATGCGACGGAGCCTCCGTAGTATATCCCACATGGAAATATGCGGACAGAGTAAAAAACTGTGCGGTAGCCGTAAATGCGGATACAAAAAAATTTTTTGAAATATTTTTCGGGTATCTGTTTCCGGAATACATTGAAAATGTAAAGAAAATTCAGGGATAAAGGGAGGAAAAGTTATGAATAATGAGAAAAAAGGAATCAAAGCGGATTTTAATATGATTACAATTTTGACAATTCCGATTGCCATTGCCATTAATTATGTGGGATCGACGCTGGCGGGAACACTGCATCTTCCCATTTATCTGGACACGATCGGCACCTTTCTGATCGCGCTGATTGCCGGTCCATGGGTCGGAGGATTAACGGGCGCGTTAAGCAATATTATGGTATCTCTGACGCATCCGATTGCCATGCCGTATGCGATCGTATCCTGTATTTTCGGCGTCACGGCAGGTTTCATGGCGAGAAAAGCCATGTTTATCAATATTAAGAGATTTATTCTCTCAGGAGCTGTCGTTGTACTGATGGGCGTTTTCGGAACCATTTTCGTTGTACTTACCTTTTTCGGCGGATTCGACGGTTCGACCAATTCCATGATCATCGCGGCGATGAGAACGATGGGCGTTCCGTTCTGGCTGGCACTGGTGATCGGAAACTTTATTTCCGAGATTCCGGATAAGTTTATCGCTTTGCTGATTTCGTATCTGGTTATTAAAGGAATGTCGGACAGATATCTGTATAAATTTTCCAACGGACATATTTTCATCGAAGCGAGAAAGAAGGCAAAAGAAGGCAGGAGTGTGAAAAAGGACGAAAAGGAATAGACAATAGAAAGGACTGGTTAGAAAGATGCAGAAAGAGATGCAACGAAATCAGGGACTGAATCCTCTGACGGTTTTATACATCATCGTTGCTTTGGCACTCATTTCCGTTGTATATGATTATAAGGTCTCCATCGTTTGTGTTATTGTGATGATGTTTATCGCAGCGGGTTTTGGAAAGTTTAAACCCTATGTAACGCTTTGGTTAAAATCCATTCTCTGGATGTGCGCGCTCTGCTTTGTACTTCAGATTTTCTTCATACCTGGTGAAGATATTATCTGGCAGTTCGGAGTTTTCCGGATTACGAGAGAGGGTCTGAATCAGGCGGCCAAATTGTGTTCGCGCCTTTTTGGAGCGGGGTCCGCGGCGATTCTTGGATTCCGGCTGATCGATCTGGGAAGTCTGATGGTGGTGCTGGAGCAGAAAGGCGTGCCGTCGACCGCCACCTATATACTCATGTCTACGGCTAATATTATTCCGCAGATGGTCAAAAAGATGGGAGTTATTCTGGAAGCGCAGAAATCCCGCGGAATCGAGATGGAAAGCAATATGATCGTAAGGGCGAAGGCATTTCTGCCCTCCATCGGCCCGCTGATTCTGAACGCGATCGTAAATGCGGAGGAGCGTGCGATTACTCTGGAAGCCAGAGCGTTTTCGGCGCCCTGTAAGAAAACTTCCATCAAAATCATTCCGGATATGCGAAGAGACCGAATCATCAGAGGGTTGATGACCGCGGCAGCAGTTCTGGCGATAGGAGGGAGGATTGTTTTATGGATAGTATTAAGATAACAGATCTGACATATAAATATCCTATTTCAGATGAGCCGGTATTAAAGCATATTAATCTGCGTGTGCCAAAAGGCGAACTGTGCGCGGTAATAGGCACGAATGGAAGCGGAAAGACGACGCTGTGCAACGCGATTCGCGGATTTGTACCCACATTTTATAAGGGTGAGATTTCCGGAGAAATCATCGTGAACGGCAGGGATGTACGGAAGGAAGAGATGGGAAGTTTGGCTTTGGACATCGGCTTTGTGTTTCAGAATCCTTTTACACAGATCAGTGGAATAGCGAAGACTGTTTTTGAAGAACTGGCTTATGGACTGGAAAATATGGGTATCGAGCGCGAAATCATTATCCGCCGCGTGGAGGAAACAATGAGACTGACCAAAATTGAGGAGTTTCGTGACAGAAATCCTTTTCAGCTTTCCGGAGGGCAGCAGCAGCGGGTTGCGCTTGCGGCAATACTTGTAATGGGACAGCCGGTGCTCGTGATCGATGAACCTACCTCTCAGCTGGACCCACAAAGTACGGACGATGTCTTTGAGGTCATAAAGCTGATGAAAAATATGGGAAAAACCATCGTGCTTGTGGAACATAAAATGGAACAGATCGCCGAGTACGCGGATCATGTCGTCGTGCTGAATCAGGGAGAAATTGTTATGGAGGGTACGGCGAAGGAGGTATTTTCAAATCCCGGATGCAAACAGTATCATACAAGGCTTCCACAGTGTACGAAGATATCCGCGGAATTAAAGGACATGGGAATCGGGATAAAAGGAACGCCGGTTACCGTGAATGAGACTGTTCATTCGATCAGAGCGGTAATGAATCAATAAAAGAAAGGACGCAGGAAAATGGCACTCGTAGAAGTTAAGAATATTTCATTTCGATATCCAAACGGATATCTGGCCGTAGACGATGTGAGTTTTTCTATCGAGGCCGGGGAGAACATTGCGATCGTAGGACAAAACGGCGCGGGAAAGACAACGACCGTAAAGATGCTGAACGGACTGACGAAGCCCTGTGAGGGCGATGTGCTGATTCGGGGAGAATCGACGAAAAAATATACGACGGCGCAGATGGCAAGAAAAGTAGGATATGTATTTCAGAATCCGGAAGACCAGATCTTTAACGCAACGGTATACAAAGAAATTGAATATGGACTTAAAAAGATGAAGCTGCCGGCAGAGGAATGTGAAAGACGGATTCAGGATGCCGCGGAGCTTGCGGGAATCGGGGAATATCTGGATATGAATCCCTACGATCTTCCATTGTCCATACGAAAATTTGTTACGATTGCGTCTGTGATCGCGAGCGACTGCGACGTCATGATATTTGACGAACCGACGGCGGGGCAGGATCTGGACGGGCTGCAAAGGCTGTCGGCGCTTAACAGAATATTGACGGGGCGCGGAAAGGCGATTGTAACCATTACCCATGACATGGAATTCGTAGCGGAAAATTATGACAGAGTAATCGTTATGTGTCAGAAGAAGGTGATTGCGGATGGAAGAACAAGGGACGTATTTTTTGAAAAGGAGATCATGAACAAAGCCATGTTAAAGCAGCCTGCGCTTGTCAGAATCGCTGATCAGATCGGAATGGATCACAATACACTCGATATCGCGGAGGTTGCGGTATATATAAAAACCGGACAGGGATGAAAGAACCCCTGTCCGGCTTGTTCATCATAGGGTTCAGGTGTCAAAAGGTGCGGCATAAAACGCTTATTAATAAATAGCAGCCATTTCGCGGCAGTACCAGTTTTCATCCGCCTGTCTGATGAGTTCATCCTGCTGTACGATGGGATGCTCCGCATCGTTAGGAGGAATATAACGGATGATACCTCTTTCTCCGTCGGACATAATGACAGTTTTGTTCGTATATTTTAAGCGCATGTTTTTCAGAAAACGCATGACAAGCCCTCTGTCGAGGCCGTCAAATTCTTCTTTGTAAAACATATCGAGAACATTAAGGGGAAGTCTTGCGCCCTTATAGCTTCTTGCGGATACCATGGCGTCGTAGATATCCGAGATTGCCGTGACTCTGGCGCAGAGATTTATTTCGTCATCCTGTAATCCGTCCGGATAGCCCCTGCCATTCAGTTTTTCATGATGATGCCTTGCGGCCAGTCTGACGCTGTCACTGAATTTGGAACCGAGCAGCCGGTCCGAATAAAGAGGATGCTTCCTCATAATTTCAAGCTCCTCGTCGGTCAGTCTGCGAGGTGCGTTCAGGATTTCTTCCGGGATCATCGTTTTGCCGATATCATGGAGCAGGCCGGCCAGCGTAAAGGTTTTCACATCCTCCGGCGGAAGCTTCAGCCATTCGGCCTGAATTCCGTTTAAAAGCGCAACATTCAGCGAGTGGCGCTGTAAGCCCTCATCCATCGGACGCGGAAAGTTAATGCAGGAGAGAATCATGATCGGATCAAACTGAACGAGCTTTGCCGAAATCGCTTCCACCAGAGGCTCCATCTGTGTGCTGTTCAACCAGGAATCGAGGTTGGGAGTCTGAAAGATGCTGCCGATATTCCGGTGCAGCTTCGTATATCCCATGTACCGCTCGGTCATTTCCTGACGCGCGTTAAGAGGAGCATGCTCATCCGTCATAATGTCCAGATAAGTATCTTCATATACCATGATATATTTGTCTTTGCCATAGAAGCGCATCAGTCTGTTCAGCTTGGGCGCGGTAATGGTTTCTCCTTCGGGAAGCAGCATGACTGCGCCGGTATGGTTGAAAATGTCGTTCTTTAATACGAGTCCTTCCCAGAGATATTCGATGGGGAGCTCCATAAGCTGTCCGGAATTCATATTAATGCCCTCCCCCTTTCCGTACCGTCCGAATCTCATTGATCCGGCAGCCATACTCTTCGATCAGCATATCGCTCCGGTGAATTCTTACGATTTCGCATTGCAACTCCAGCATATCTTTACCCATTTCCAGAAGGAGCGTAAAAATCTCACCCACATCAAAAGATCCGGCTTCCGATTTGATCAGCATACCGTTCGCGCTCATATTGATCGTTTCGATATGAATGCCTCTGTGAAGAGATACTTCTTTGTTATCGATATAGATTCCCTTCACCTTTCCCTCGGCGGAAATCGGATATCGTGTTTTGGCTCTGTCTTCTTTTTCCCTGCTTTTGCCTAAGAACACCTCGATTTCGTTTCCGGTGACGATGCCTCTGACCGTGCCGCAGGACTCATAAAGTCCTTTTTCCGTAAAAATAATAGCCGAAATGTTATAAAACTTTATTTCCTGCAAACTTCCCGCGCTGATCATGACAGAATTTGACAGGCTGTTGTAATGTTTGATTCTGGTATCCGCCAGGACCCGGTTGTTTTCAATATCTTTTATGATAATTCTTCGATTCTTGAGTTCACCCTCGTTCATTTTCCCCTGCTCCCCTTTACCGAAAGTGTCTTCAAATGGATAAAATCCACCAAATTTAAATAAAATCTGGTGGATTTTATTATCATGCTTTTATAATCTCTTCAAAAGCTCTTCTCTCTGGGCTTCATAACCCGGTTTTCCGAGCAGTGCGAACATATTTTTCTTATAGCTTTCAACCCCCGGCTGATTGAACGGATTTACCCCCAGCAGATAGCCGCTGACACCGCAGGCAAACTCAAAGAAGTAGAATAGTTCGCCGAGGAAGAATTCGTTTACTTCCGGGATATTGACGATAAAGTTGGGAACCTGTCCGTCTGTGTGAGCCAGAATCGTTCCGTTCATCGCGCTTTTGTTTACGAAATCCACGCTCTTGCCGGCAAGATAGTTCAGACCGTCCAGATCGACGGGTTCTTCCCCGATCAGGATTTCTTCCCTGCTTGTCTCAATATTCAGCACGGTTTCGAACATGATTCTCGCACCGTCCTGAATGAACTGGCCCATAGAATGCAGATCGGTCGTCAGGTCTACGCTTGCCGGGAAAATACCCTTCTGGTCCTTGCCCTCGGATTCTCCGTACAGCTGTTTCCACCATTCGGAAACATAATGAACGGCCGGCTCATAGTTTGCGAGAATTTCGATATTTTTGCCCTTTCTTAAAAGTATATTTCTAAGCGCCGCATACTGCAGGGCGTCATTTTCCTCAAAAGGAGCTTCCAGAGCCATTTTTCTGCCCTCTGCCGCGCCCTCCATCAGCTTATCGATATCGGCGCCGGATACGGCGATGGGAAGCAGACCAACTGCGGTAAGAACGGAGAAACGACCGCCTACATCATCCGGTACGACAAAGGATTCGTAGCCTTCTTCTGTCGCAAGATTTTTCAGGGAGCCTTTTGCCTTGTCGGTGGTTGCATAAATCCTCTTTGCAGCGCCTTCTTTGCCGTATTTCTTTTCGGCCATTTCCTTGAATACGCGGAACGCGATTGCCGGCTCCGTTGTTGTGCCTGACTTGGAGATCATATTGATGGAGAAATCTCTGTCACCAATGACATCGATCAAATGTTTAATATAAGTGGAGCTGATAGAATTGCCAACAAAATAAATTTCCGGTGTTTTTCTGATCGATTTGTCTACCACATTGTAGAAGCTGTGTCTTAAAAACTCGATTGCCGCTCTTGCGCCAAGATAAGAACCGCCAATTCCGATCACGAGAAGCACTTCCGAATCGTTCTGAATTCTGGCAGCCGCTTTTTTGATTCTTGCGAATTCTTCCTTATCGTAATCAACCGGGAGATCGATCCATCCCAGAAAATCGTTTCCCGCGCCCGTTTTGCCCACAAGCACTTCTTTTGCATCCAAAGCCAGCTTTTTCATGGATTCCACTTCGTTTTCTTTTACGAAGGATGCCGCTTTGGAGTAATCAAACGTAATTTTGCTCATCTTCCATCTCTCCTTTTTCAAGTTCCGTTTTTGCAGTCAGACGCCTCTTTTTATTCAGGGAGGCGCTGACTTATTACTAGTGTAGCATTGGTCAGATGGATTTTCAAGAGATTAAAATTCCTTCTTCTGCATGATGTGGAGACTGATGCAGTAGGAAATGGTAAAGCATATGGCGCATATCACAAGGATGAGGAGTACGGCCTGCCCTGCGGGCAGTCCCATGAACCATACAGCCACATTCTGCGCCATTGCGCCGAAACCGCCCTGTATGCCAAAAAGGCCTGGCAGAATATTTTTTATGGAAATGGCGAGCACAGTTGTGCAGGACAGAAGACCTATTAATATGATTCTGCCTTTATCGCCTCCGAATTTTAACTGTAACGGCAGCATGAGAAGCTGGAGCAGCGCGAGAACAAGGTAAATAGTAAGGCCCTCTGCCAGAATCTGCAGCCATTGTGCCCTGTGCAGCAGAATACACAGAGCTATGCTGAGTCCGGCTCCAAACAGGCTGAATCCCAGCATCAGAACGTATTTTTCCGACACATATGTGGTCCGTTTAACTGGCAGTGTTATGAGGTAAGGCATGCTTTTATAATATTCGTCCAATGACAGTGTGTTTAAGACCAGTAAAACGAAGGTCATGATACTATATCCGATTAGAAAGCTGTATCCGTCATAGTTCTGTAAGGCCAGGAACCATATGACCATTAATATAAGGAACATTTTTTTGTTGTGCATGATTAATTTATAATCTTTGATGAGTAATCCCTTCATAGTAACCTCCATTTTTTCGCAATCTGCAGATTTGTGCTTACGCTTAGCCGGCGAGTTTCTTTCCTTTCGTCATGATTAGTATAATTTCGTCGATATTACCTTTTTCCGCGACGATTCCCGGATAGTTATCCAGATAGAATTGTTTTTCTCTTGTCAGAAGCCTGTAGCCAAAGGCTTCTTTTATTTCATAAAGAAGATAGCTTTTATCAAGGAAACGGTACTGCTCGTCGTTTACTTTCAGGACAGAGTAGCCGGAAAGGATGATATCCGTATCCTCATGGAAAAGGACTTTGCCGTTCTGGATGAAATACAGATCGTCACACAGTCCCTCCAGATCGGAAGATATGTGAGAGCTGATCAGGATAGCCCGTCCGTCCTGTTTCATATATTCCCGCATTTCATCGAGCAGATCGTTTCTGACGACGGCGTCCAGACCTGCGGTCGGCTCATCCAGAATCAGGAGCCTGGCATCATAGCTCATGGCAAGCAGCAGTTTGAATTTGGCCTTCATGCCGGTGGAAAAATCTTTAAACTGTTTTTTTAAGGGCAGATCGTACTGCCGGCATTTCTCTGTGAATTTATCCTTTTGAAAAGCGGTATACAGGGTTTCCATTACGGGAAGGATATCCTGGATGGTGAGCATATCGTTAAAAGTATTTTCCGAAAGTACGACGCCGATTTTCTGTTTATCCTCTGTCGTAATTTCCCGGCTGTCTTTTCCGAGAATGCGAATGGTGCCGCCTTCCGTTCTGATCAGTCCCAGAGCCGCCTTAAAGGTCGTGCTTTTCCCGGCGCCGTTGGCGCCGATAATACCTGTGATATTGCCCTCTTCCACCTGAAGAGAACAGTTTAAATGAAAGTCATTATATTTTTTCTGCACATTTTCCAATTGTAACAACATTTGATTCTGCCTCCTGTATTGTCTTCCGGATATTCGAACAAATGAATCATGGGATTATGGTTCTTCCATGATCAGATCGAATAACTCTCTGATTTCGGTATCTTTCATACCACATTTGCGTCCGTTCCGAATGGCCTGTTCGAGTTCGGACTCCACTTCTTTTCTTTTTTCTTCCAGTAAAAGATTCTGATTGCCCCGTGCGACAAAGCTTCCCTTCCCATGTACCGTAACGATAAAGCCGTCTGCTTCCAGCGAATCGTAAGCTTTCTTTACGGTCAGTGCGCTGATCCTCAATTCGGCAGACAGCGTTCTGACCGAAGGAAGCGGTGTTTCTTCTTTTAGCCGCCCGTCGATTATCATCGCTTTGATCTGTCCTGTGATCTGTTCATAAATCGGTACCATCGATGTATTACTTATTATGATATTCATCAGACACTTATTTTCATCCTTTCTGTCAACTTGCTGATAAACAGCATATAACAGTATATATCACCTGTCAACAGTTTATGTATGATCTTTATGAAATTTTTCCGGCTGTTTTTGTGAAAAGAATGTTTTCAGGAAAAGCTTTCTTATGATACAATGGCGCTGAAGGCAGGCAGACGGGCGGATATTGACCGGATATTGTTCTGCGTCTGCATATTGGAAGAGGGAACAGATACAGGAAAGGAATTGCCATGAAGATATTGATTGTGGAGGACGATGCGGGTTTGAGCCGTGGAATTTCTTTTGCATTTGAACAGGACGGGTGGACGGCATATACGGCACAGACCTTGAAAGAAGCGGATACGCTGTGGAAAAAAGAATGTCTGGATGCGGTGATACTGGACCTGAATCTGCCGGATGGGGACGGCATTGAATTTTGTAAGAGGGTGCGGGAAAGCTCCGATCTTCCGGTTCTGATGCTGACGGCGCGCGATCTGGAGGTGGATGAGATCATGGGGTTAATAAGCGGCGCAGATGATTATATGACAAAGCCCTTTTCCGTTTCCGTTTTAAAACTGCGGTTACAGAAAATTCTGGAACGCAGGAAGGAAAATGCGGAGGATGAAATGGTTCGCTCGTCCGGAGAAATAACTCTGAATGTGAAAACATTTCGTGCATTCCGGGGCGGGCAGGAAGTTGATTTGACAATGACGGAGTTTCGTCTGTTACAGTATTTCCTGGAAAATAAGAATCAGGTTTTGCTGAAGGAGCAGATTTTACGGCATATTTGGGATGCGGACGGAAATTTCGTGGAAGAAAATACGCTTTCGGTTAATGTCAGCAGGCTTCGTAAGAAGCTGGGATGTGACTGTATTCGTACGATTCAGGGAATGGGTTATCTGTGGGAGGATAAGATATGACAACGGAAATGACCGTATGGATACTTGGTATTGGTATGGCATTGTGTCTTCTGTGTCTGTTCCTTGTGACGGGTTATTTTCTGAGGGAATGGAAGAAGCTGGATGTGATTCTGGAAAGTTTCCGGAATGAAAATTTTGACAGGATATGGAACAGAGAGCTTCGTGAAACGCGGGAGTCGCGAATTACGAGCCAGCTTTTTTTGATTCTGAACAGCGTAAAATTAAAAGAGCAAAAGACAGTGGAGGAAAAGGATCAGATTATGGAGCTGATCTCGGATCTTTCCCATCAGTTGAAAACGCCGCTTGCGAACATCGTGATGAATACGGAGCTGCTGCGGAGCGATATGCTGATGGAAGAACAGAGGCAGGAGTTTCTGAAACATACCGAAAGTCAGGTCCGGAAGATGCAGTGGCTGATGAACAGTCTTTTAAAAGCTTCAAGGCTTGAGAACGGCATGATTCGGTTCCGGGCTGAAAAGGCGGGAATCAAAGAAACCATTGCGAAAGCGGTAAGCGCTGTTTATGCGCAGGCTTCCGGAAAACAGATTCTTTTATCAATAGAAGAATTTCAGGACTTTATCCTTTACCATAATCCGAAGTGGACGGCGGAAGCGATGACAAATATTCTGGAAAATGCGGTCAAGTATTCGCCGGAAAACAGTCAGATACGGATTACGGCTGATAAGATGGATCTTTATACGAGGATTACCATCTCCGATGAAGGTATCGGAATACCGGAAAAAGAATATCCGATGATTTTTCAGCGCTTTTACCGCGGAAAGAACGTGGAGCAACAGGAGGGAAGCGGCCTCGGTCTGTATCTGGCGCAGCTCATTTTACAACATGAAAAGGGTTATATTACAGTTTCTTCCAGTCCGGGGCATGGCAGCAGTTTTCATGTATTTCTTTTAAATGGGTGAGCGGAGGAGCCGCAGACATGGCGGATTTGAGAGGATGGCCTGTATTTTGTTGACAAAACAGGAAGCGGGATATAAAATAGCGTATGGAATTTGGATCGTTCCATAGACAGGATGAAAGAGGGAGAGAAAAGTGGAGTCATATTTAGTATTCAGGGATCTGGCGATTATCATTATTTTTGCGAAATTATGTGGCATTATTGCCAGAAAATGCAAAGCGCCACAGGTTGTGGGAGAAATTATTGCGGGGCTTTTAATCGGACCGAGTGTTTTGGGATGGGTAAATCAATCGGATTTTCTTGCGCAGATGGCGGAAATCGGTGTTATTCTTCTGATGTTTTCAGCGGGACTGGAAACGGATTTAAAGGATCTTGTTAAAACAGGACCGATTGCGGTTCTGATCGCCTGTTCGGGTGTATTCATTCCGTTAGTCTGCGGTGCGCTGCTTTATATGGCGTTTTACGGTATGTCGCCATGGGGTTCGGACGGATTTTACAAGGCGGTGTTTGTCGGTACAATTCTGACGGCCACTTCGGTGAGCATCACGGTAGAATCGCTGAAAGAGATGGGCAAGATTAAGGGAAAGGTCGGAACGACGATTTTAAGCGCGGCAATTATTGACGATGTCATCGGCATTGTTGTGCTTACCTTCGTGATTGGCTTTAAGAATCCGGAATCGAAACCGTCGGCTGTACTGGTAAATACGGTGCTGTTTTTCGTATTTGCGATTGTGGTCGGATTTATCATTTATAAGGTTTTCAAATTAGTGGATACCAGGTATCCACATACAAGGCGTATTCCGATCGCTGGGCTGGCGTTATGTCTCGGCATGGCATATGTTGCAGAGAAATATTTCGGTATTGCGGATATTACGGGAGCCTATGTGGCAGGAATCATTCTCTGTTCCATCCGGGATTCCAAGTACATAGCCGAAAAAATGGATACCAATTCCTATATCATGTTCGGACCGATTTTCTTTGCGAGTATCGGTCTGAAGACAAATGTGGACAATATGAGCATGGGTATTCTCATTTTCTCCATCGCGTTTGTACTGGTGGGACTGATTTCGAAGATTGTCGGATGTGGACTGATGGCGCGTCTGTGCAAATTTAATCCGTTGGATTCGATGAAAATCGGAGTTGGCATGATGACGAGAGGCGAGGTTGCGCTGATCGTATCGCAGAAAGGATTGACGGCCGGATTGCTGACGCCTGTTTACTTTACATCGGTTATTTTGCTGATTATTATATCATCCATTATGACACCGATTATTTTAAAAGTGCTGTATTCCAAAGATAAAGCAGGAGAGGCTGTGGCCTGAGTTGCAGGATGGCAGGAAAATACAATATAAATATTTCTGAATCGTCGCTTTCGGGCGGCGATTTTTTTTGACAAAATTGTCATAACTTTTTTTCTTTTTGTCAGTATAATGTCAGAAGTCTCTGATAAAATGAAGACGTAAAAGGAGCGTGTGAATAGGCAGATCTTCATTTGCATAGGGAAAGGAAGGCAGAAATTTTTATGAAAATACTGGAAGCACAAAATCTGAAAAAGTATTATGGAGGCGGTGACGTTCAGGTAAAGGCGCTGGATGGCGTGGATTTAAGCATTGAGGAGGGAGAGTTCACGGCCATCGTGGGCACATCCGGTTCCGGTAAATCCACGCTGCTTCATATACTGGGCGGTCTGGATTATGCTACGAGCGGAAGTGTAACCGTGGCAGGCAGAAAAATTTTTGAGTTAAATGAGAAGGAACTGACTATTTTCAGAAGAAGGAAGATCGGCTTCATCTTTCAGAGCTATAATCTGGTTCCGATTCTGAGCATTTATGAAAACATTGTTCTTCCGCTGGAGCTGGATGGAAGGCCGACAGATCAGAGATTCGTGGAGGATATTGTCCGGATGCTTGGCCTGCACAATAAGCTGAACAATTTTCCGGGACAGCTTTCGGGCGGCCAGCAGCAGCGGGTAGCCATTGCCCGCGCGCTTGTGACGAAGCCGGCCATCATTCTGGCAGATGAGCCGACCGGGAATCTGGACAGCAAGACAACCCAGGAGGTCCTGGGGCTTTTGAAGCTGACCGGGGAGCAGTTTCATCAGACAATCGTCATGATTACCCATAACGAAGCGCTTTCACAGCTTTGTGACAGGGTAATTCATATTGAAGACGGGAGGATCTGCAGCGATGAAAAATAATAATGGAGCGGCAGTCCGAAGACTGTCGGCACGAAGCCTGAAAAATAACCGAATGAGAAATCTGTTTATGATCATGGCAGTTGTTCTGACCGGAATGCTTTTTACGGCGGTGTTTTCTCTGATGAGCGGTATTATACAGGTAACACAGGAAAGTGCGATGCGGGAAGTCGGAGGAAGATTTCACGCGGGATTGAAAGCGGCAACGAAAGAACAGTATGAGAAGATCATTCAGGACCCGTTGATCAAAGAATCCGGTTATACGATTCTGATCGGGATTGCGGATAATATTATAAAGCGCCCGACGGAACTGCGCTGTCTGCCGGAGGAATCCTGGCTGAAGGATTTGTTTATTACGCTGGAGGAAGGACATCTGCCCGTTGAAAGAAATGAAATCCTCGTGGATACTTTTGTTCTGGATGAGCTGGGCCTGCCCCATGCGCTTGGTGAGAAAATACCGGTTTCCTTTTCATTTCTGGGAAAAGAAGTAAAGGAAGAGTTTGTGGTAAGCGGGTATTATCAGGGCGATTATGTAGCACATGCCAGTGAGGTTTTTCTGTCGGAAAAATATTGGGAAGAGTTAAAGGGCAGCCTGACGGATGAAGATTTCCTGAAATGGAAAGAACTGCATCCGGAGGATGCGGGTGCCGGATTGATGGCGGTAAACTTCTTTTTTTATGACGAATCCGAGCTGGAAGAAAAAATCCGTACAGTAATACGGAATGCAGGATATGAACCGGAAACGGAGCTTGATTATGGTGTAAACTGGGCTTATATGAGCAGTCGCATGGAATCAGCGGACCCTTTTGCCGTGATTTTACTAATGTCAGTGATCGTGATTATTCTGGTGACGGGTTATCTGATTATTTATAATATTTTTCAGATTTCTGTCATAAGCGACATCCGTTTCTATGGGCTGCTGAAAACAATCGGTACGACGAAGCAGCAGATTCGCAGGCTTATAAGACGGCAGGCAGCTATTTTATCCGCAGTTGGAATTCCGATCGGCCTGATTATTGGTTATGGAATCGGAAAACTGATTCTGCCTTTTTCTATGGAGTATACGGGGTATGAAGGTATCGACGCAGAATTGAAGCTCAATCCGCACATTTTTGTATTCAGCGCGCTTTTTTCCGCATTTACGGTTTTCATAAGCTGTCGTAAGCCCGGAAAAATTGCGGGAAACGTTTCACCGATTGAAGCTGTGAAATATACCGGGATGGGAGAAGGGAAAAAAGCCGGGCGTAGAGAAAGACAGACAGCAAAAAACATACGATAGAGGCGTTGGGAGACGGCGCAGGCATTTGGGGATAATTTCCATGGCAATCGCCAATATGGGGAGAAATAAACGCTCTACGGTGACGGTCATTGCGGCGATTTCTTTCAGCATCGGGTTATTGGCGCTGATCATAACTGCCGTAAGCAGCTTTTCTCCGGATCAGTATTTAAAACAGAGAATTGCGGGAGACTATCTGCTGGGTCATATCAATATCATAAGTTCGCCAAGAGACGGGGAAGTTGCCATAGACCCTGCTTATCTGGCATTGGCGGACGCACAGGAAGGGATTGAAAGCAGAAGTGAAATGTGGGTCTGTTACGGAAGCCGTCTTTTAGTGGATGAAAAGGCGCGGGAACAATACAGGAAGCTGGATGCGGAGGGAAAATTAAAAAGGACCGTTTATGATGAAGGGTTACCGGATCGGCTGCTTGGCGGTGAGGAAGATAATATGGGAGGATTTTTTTATGGATACAGTGAGGAACTGCTTCAAAATCTGAAGGTTCTGGAGGGCACGCTGGATATGGAGAAATTCATGAGCGGAAATTATATTCTGCTCGACACATTGCGTGGGGAAGAACAGCTTTCGGCCAGGGACCATGTTTATCATCCGGGGGATAAGGTGATGGTGGAACACATTGCGGAAGATTCCACATTTTATGAAGTAAAGAATGAAGCCGGAGAGACAGTGAGTATCCGGTATGAGAACATGGCGTCAAAGGAGTATGAGGTCATGGCGATTGTAGAGATTCCATTCAGTATGAATCTGCACCGGTATACAAGAAATGGCTGTGATGTCATTCTGCCTTTGCAGGAAATTACGGAAAGAGGAGAGCTGTTTGCCGTATCCTATCAGGTTAAAGATGGGTATCAGAAGGCTTTTGAGAGCGCGGTCAGAGAATACAGCGATGCGTATCCGAAAATGGGTTATGCGTCCAAAGAATCTGTTCGAAAAGAGTTTGAAAGCATGATGACGGTGGTTGCAGTCCTTGGCATTACCCTTTGCGCTGTCATCGCTCTGATTGGAATTCTGAATTTCATCAATGCTATGGTGACGGAGATTATCTCCGGAAAACGGGAGTTTGCCATGCTGCAAAGTATCGGTATGACCGACGAACAGCTGAAAAAAATGCTGATCTGGGAAGGTATCAGCTATGTGGGCATTTCAGGAATGATTGCTCTGCTTGTTGGCGCGCCGCTGTCATGGATTGTTTTAAAAGCGGTGAATCAGGTAGTATTGTTCTTCGAGTATCATTTCCGCTTTCTGCCGTTTGTCATTATGCTTCCGGAGCTTGCGGTCGTGGCGGTGCTGACGCCGGTGCTTGCTTACCGGAACATGAAAAAGAAGAGCATTGTGGAGAGACTGCGGGAGGCCGGGTAGACCGGCCTTACTGCACAAGCAGATAACTGCTGACGGCATAGACAGTCTGTCCGTTATAAGTAAGCTGTGACCAGCCGTTATCTCCGATGGCGGTGCGCGTAAGCGTTTCTCCGTTGCGAAGAAGACCGACAATGGTATCGTCGCTTGCCGTACTCGGTTCGGATCGCAGGTTGGTTTCCATTTTGGCCGTTACCTGCTCATTGACCGGCGTATAAACAGGACCCTGTGGGGGAGCCTGTTTTCCGGTATCATTCATATCGGTGGTCAGGTAATTTGTGACCGCATAGAGCGTCTGTCCGTTATAGATGACTCTGGACCAGCCATTGTGTCCGATTCCGGTTCTGGTAGCGGTATCGCCATGTACCAGTTTTCCGACAATGGAGTCGTCATTTAAGGTGCTCGGCTCAGAGCGAAGGTTTGTTTCCTGTTTAGCGGTAACAATTTCATTTACTTCGGTGAAAATAATTCCCACTTCCGGGTTAGCGGTTACCGTTTCCGCGGGCGTTTCATCCTTTGCTTCGGCTTCCTGCAGATAGCCGAAATAAGCGACGTTGACATCCGTTTTTCTCAAGATGCCGGCGACGGTTCCCTGACTGGTGTACTGCCACATGTCATGACTGCCGGAATAGCTGGAGGAAGCGGTTTCCGGATAGGGTTTCTCCGGATACTGCGCCACCCACATTTTATATTTTGAAGCAAGCTTGTCCGTTTCCCATTCGGCATTGCCCTCCAGTTCGCCTTTGGAGGCATAAAACATGGGCGTATAGCCTGCCGCGGAGATTTCGTCCAGAAAAGCACAGGCCAGTTCCGTCCGCTGAGCGGCATCCAGTCCATACTGCCGGCTGTCCGGAGAGCGGAAGTCTTCGCAGTTAAAAGCGACCGGATAGGTAATTTTATATTTGGCAATGATGTTGGCAGTGAAGGCCGCTTCTTCTTTGGCTTCTTCTGCTGTGATGGCAGAAGAGAAGAAATAGGCGCCCGTCTGAATGCCCGCAGCCTGTGCTTCCTGCATATTGTATCTGGCAGTGGGATCTTCAAAGATTTCACCCGTAGATTTGGCCCGGTATCCGACACGGATCATAGCGAAATCCACGCCGGACGCTTTGACTTCCGCCCAGTTGATGGTACCCTGATATTTGGAAACATCAATTCCCAGTGTGGTATTGGCGGTTTCATTTTCGTTGTGTCCGGAAACGGTAACTTCGGCCCCTGTTTCTTCATTGCCTGCCGCGCCGGAGTTCTGCGGATCCTGGGCATCATCCAGCGCGCCTACGGAAATCTCGGTCCGGAGATCTGAGGATACCGAAGGAGCAGGCGGTTTGGCCTGATCCGTTGGAGTATCCGCATCTGCGTTCGCTTCGCCGGAAACTGCCGGAACGGAGGTATCGTTTTCTTCCGTGGAAACATCGGATATGTCCGGCGCTTCCGGATTTTCCGACGGTTCGGCCTCTGTCTGCAGCGCGGAAGCTTCCCGTTCCCGGTCATTCTTTCTTAAAGACAGGCAAAAGAGAGTAATCATACCGGACAAAACAAGAACGGCAGCTACTACGATGCCGAGCAGAATTTTTCTGTTAACCGGAAAATCAAAATCTTCATCCCAGTCGTCTTCGTCGGCAATACTGTCCCGGAACTCCCGGTCTTCGTCCCAGTTTTCATCCAGATCCAGAATATCTTCTGCGGCCGGTTTTTTCAGGGCTTTTTTATGATGAGATGTTTTTTTACTGGTAGCTTTTTTCATGATCGAAGGAAGCCTGCTTTCTCATTATATTAGGCAAATGCCTAATAAATATATAACATGTAACCTGGAAAATGTCAATCTTTCTTAATCTGTCCTTTTTTCGGCTTTCAGCCAGTTAATGTTGCGCATTTCCCAGACTTTTTCGGGAAAATCGACTTCCTTCCAGACAGATTTCGTGCATTTGTCTTTGAAATCGCACTGCTTGCAGGCCATTTTGTTCGCATATCGTATATCGCCGTTTTTTCTGGTGGATTTTTTGCGCAGAACCTCTCCGGTCGGACAATAGACGCGGTCTTTCTCCAGATCTCTGACAAAATAGCCTTCTGCGGCACGGCTTCTCATTTGTTCTTCGGTTAAGGTAACTTCATTTTTTTTCATTTTATTTATTTCTTTCCGCGACAACATCCTCAATGATAGAAGTAATTGTTCCAATCGCATCTCTTTGTGAGCTTTTGTTCATTGCATTAACGTATGTGAGCCTTGTAAAGTACAGCTCCTGTATTTTTTCCACCAAAAGCTTGCTTGTCAGATCATCTTCATCGATTACGATGCTGAATCCCTGTGATTCAAAGGATTTCGCATTGAGGAGCTGATCACCCCGGCTGCTGGTAGAAGGCAGCGGAATCAGAAGATTTGGCTTTCTAAGCGCCAGAAGCTCGTTGATCGCATTGGCGCCCGCCCTTGAGATGACGATGTCCGCCATCGCGAATATATCCTTTAATTCGGATTTAATGTATTCAAATTGTTTGTAGCCTTTGGTTGTTAACAGGAGATTATCCATTTTCTCCCTGCCGCACAGATGCACGATCTGGAAGTCATTGAGCAGTGCGGGAAGAGAATCCCGGACCGCCTGATTAATCGCCGCGGAGCCGAGACTGCCGCCGATTACCATGATAACCGGTCTGGTGGAATCAAATCCGCATAATTTATATGCGGCTTCTTTATTTCCCTTCAGCAATTCTTCCCGGATAGGAGAGCCGGTCAGAATGGCTTTATCGGAAGGCAGAAGCTTGAAGGTTTCAGGAAAATTACAGCATACTTTTTGAGCTTTGGGGATACAGAGTTTATTGGCAAGGCCCGGCGTTACGTCGGATTCATGAACGACACAGGGGATTCCAAGAGAAGAAGCGGCCCGGACGACCGGTACGCTGACGAAACCGCCCTTGGAAAAAATAACATCCGGGGAGATCTCTTTCAGATACTTTCTCGCTTCGCTCATTCCCTTGAGCACACGAAAGGGGTCTGAAAAGTTTTTCGGGTCAAAGTATCTCCGGAATTTTCCTGTTGCAATGCCATAGTATGGAATATCGAAATCTTCAATCAGTTTTTTTTCTATGCCGTCATAGGAGCCCATATAAAAAATTTCGTAACCTAATTCTTTCAGTTTTGGAAGCAGGGCAATATTAGGCGTTACATGTCCGGCAGTGCCGCCGCCGGTCAATACAATTTTTTTACTCATATAAGAGAAGCCTCCTGGGATGATATTGTTTAATTTGCGCCGGCTGCGATTTTCTCAAGCGCACAGGCCAGCTGATCCGGACAGGATGTGCTCTTAAAACCGCATTTTATTCCTTTCAGCTTTCGGATGGCGTCTTCTGTTTTCATGCCGGTGACCAGACTGGAAATTCCCTGTAAATTGCCGTTGCATCCGCCTGTGAATGCCACATGTTTAATGATGCCGTCTTCGACTTCAATATCGATGGTGTTAGAGCATACGCCCTGTGGTTTATATATCATAACAAAGACCTCCTTTATTCGGTATTGTACCATTGTCCTCACTATATCATAAATTTATGACAGTTTCCAGTGTTACGGGCAGAAATGAGCGAGAAATATGAAGAAACTTCTTGATGCCTTACACGTTGGGAATTATTGAGATTCTTTTTCTCCCTGCCTATAATGGATTTATGAAAAGGAAAGAAAGGTGTGGTCGTTGATATGCTGCAATTCGTTTTGAAACATCCGGAATTTATGATTCCCATTCTGATCTTGCTTTCTTTAAGTATTATATGTCAGATCAGCATGGGTGTGCTTTGTCACAGATTGATCTGGGAATCGGAAAATATGTCGTCTACCGCCAATAAATCGTTACAGCAGCTGAAACTGAAATTTTCAAGCTGTTGTAAACTGCATGAAGGAATGTCGAATATTCCCGTTTTCGTGGATAAGTATATGAATCAACTGAAAATAGGCGGGTTTTCATTGTCCGTCTTAAAGCATCTTTCCGGACAGCTCGTGCTTTTATCCATTCTCCTTTCCGGAATCGGCGCCTGCAGTGGAATCGTTACGGGAGAATCCGTTCTGTATATTGTTCCTTATTATGTCATCAGTTTTCTTGGTTTATACTGTTATTTCGTGATTTCCTCTCTGGTCGATATCTCCGGAAAAACACAGATACTGCGTACCAACCTGATTGATTATCTGGAAAATCATCTGGTAAACAGGCTGGAGCAGACGACACTTGATTTAAAGCTCGTGCAGGGGGAGGAAAGCGAAAAGAAGGAAGGTGTGGCCCAGAAGACAGAAGACGGGCAGGAAGCGCCGGTTCTTTCCCGGTCGGAGGCGCAGGAACTGGAATCACTGCTCAGGGAGTTTCTGATATAGATGCGGTGATAGATGTCTGGCAGGAGCTGCCCTTCGGACAGCTCCTGTTTCTGCTTCTTACCAGGTTTTTTCAAGCCGGGTATTAAAATCGACGGCAAACGGATTATCCGGCGCATTTTGCAGCGATTCATAAATTTCCCTTCTTCCGTCGCTGCTCTCTTCCGCCCAGTATTCGTATCCGGTGAAGTAGCTTTCCATATAATCGTCCCAGGAATCAAAGTCTGCCTGAATGGTTTCCGCAACCGAAAGAGAAGCGTCAAGCGCTTCTTCCAGCGAATAATATCCGGCCAGATAGAAGTTGGCAATCTGGCTGAGCGCACGGTTGTAATCCCAGCCGGATGCGGCGCTTTCTCCGTATTTCTCATATCTGCCATACCATTTGGTGTAATACAGGGCCGTTTCTTCGGTCATCTCAAAGTTGGCGAGCAGAAAGGCAGTCCGCTCTTCTTCGCTGATTTCATCAATTCCTGTTTCTTTGAGATATTCCATGTCCGCTTCGAAATCCGCTCGATGTCCGTTAAGAAGGAGCCAGTCCAATGTTTCATTCGCCGAATCGGTATCCGTTACGCCCCAGCTGTTATCCAGAAGGTGTCTTATGGTTATCTGGGCTGCATCGCCCGGCTCAAGGCCGCCGAATATCTGATAATCCCATCCGTTTGCATCGATCAGGACAGAATTGGAGGCGTTAAACCAACGGATGGTATCCGAAAGGTCTGTGGAGGGAGTCGATTTGGCGCTTATGATCTCGGCGTTTTCCTGAAAAGAAACACATACCTTTCTCAGATAATCATCATCATGCGGGTTTATGACCGGTTCGGTATTTAACAGAAGATAATGTGCATAAGACGTTTCCCAGTACAGGAGGCTGGCTTCGCAGGTATTGCCGTCTTCCGTTATCGTGCAGGTATATGCCGCGGAATCGATAAATTCTTTATTATCCGGTATACTGTATTCCTTTTTGTCGGATATGGAGTTGGCGTTTTCCATAAATTCGATGAACTCATCCAGACTTGAGAATCCACCCAGAGGATTTCCTTTTTTGGGAAACTGCATGATTGCCAGCGATCCCGAATCATGTTTGTCGGGCAGTTCCAGTGACAGGTAGTTGTCCAGCCCGCTGTCCACTTCAACATAGTCGGTATCGGCTTCAATGCTGTAGGTTCCGTCCGGAGAGGTAAATTCTTTCATACTTACCTCCCTGACCTGTTTTCCGCAGCCTGTCAGGAGCAGCAGCGCCGATATGGCTGCAAGTACCCCTGATTTCGATATTTTCTTCATTGTGATTCCTCCCCTCAAATTTTATAATAAAGTATAGCATAAAAAAACAGGTAAATACAGCAGTAGTCAGGAAATTTTGATGCCTGCAACCATTGGTTGACAGATTTCCAAGCGATCTTGATGGATATTTTCTTTATGATGTTTTACAATTTAAACAATAAAATGGACGAGGGAGGGATTTAAGTTGACACTTGGAGAAAAAATATATGCACTGCGCTCGGAGAAAGGACTTTCACAGGAGGCTTTCGGAGATTTGCTCGGAGTATCCAGGCAGTCGGTATCGAAGTGGGAAACAGATCAGTCGCTGCCGGAGCTGGAAAAGATCGTTGCGGTCAGCGAGCTGTTTGGAATTACGACTGATTATCTGTTAAAGGACAACATAGAAAGGCCGGGTCCGGCAGATATGGCGTCGGACAACGGGGCGGCAGCCGTAATCTATAAAAAAGAAAAGGGACCACATTATGAATATAAGAGTAGTAAAACCGTAAAAGGTCTTCCGCTTATTCATATCAATCTTGGTCTGGGGCCGTATCGCGCAAAGGGTATTTTTGCGATCGGAAATATGGCAAACGGGGTCTTTGCGTTGGGCTTTCTGTCCGCGGGAATTGTCAGCGCTGGTCTGCTTTCAGCCGGTATTCTTGCAATAGGGACGATTGCGGCCGGGCTGATCGCCATGGGTACGGTGGCGGTCGGCTGTGTTGCGATGGGAGCGTTCGCCGTCGGCATTTTCTGTATGGGAGCGTTAAACTTCGGGCAGTTTTGTTTCGGCGCGTTGTCCTATGGAAAGCAGGTCGCGATCGGTGATGAAGCGCATGGAAAGATTGCGCTTGGCTTCAGCCGGGCCGCGGGAGAGCTTTATCAGGAGGTAAATGAGAACGGACAATTCGATTATCAGACGATTGAAAAGCTGATTGATGAGAGCGTGTCCCCGTACTGGTGGCCCTTTCGGGAATGGATCAAGGGAATTTTGCGGTTGATGGCAGGATAAGCGGCGCCTTTCCGTCTCAAATTTAAGGCCGCTGACTGATAGGAACTGTTCTTAACAGGCAAATAAAATCTCCGGATAAGTGATTGGTTTTTTGCCTGCGTTTGTTTACAATAAGTTCAGACAGGAGGCGGAGAACATGATACGAAAGGCACAGAAAAAGGATATTTCCCGTTTGGCGGAAATAGAAGTTTTTGGGAAAAGAGTCGCGTACAGACCAATTTTTCAGGATGATAACGGTTCCTTTAATGAAATACAGGTCGGGAATATTATCGAAGAATATCGACAGAATCCGGAACGGCTTGCGCATATCCGCGTATATGACGACGGCATTGTAAAGGGGATTCTCAACTGGAAGGATTATTGTGAGAACGGACGGACGGATGAGATCGAACTGTTCTGTTTTTATGTGGAACCCTTTTTCAAGGGACAGGGAATCGGCAGAGAATTGCTGCGGAATCTGTTCGATGAGGCCGAAAGGCGGCATAAAAAAAGAATTTATGCATGGGTGTTGAAGGAAAACGCATCGGCAAGGCGGTTTTATGAGAGGAACGGTTTTGCTGCGGACGGCAGGGAAGGACTGGTAGAAGGTACGACGGCATTTCACATGTGCTATGTCAGGGAATTGGACGTACTTTGGCCGGAGTCCGAATCCCGGCAAAAGCAGGGCGGAGAATTTCAGGAGGAAAGGAGTGGAGCAAATGTCTAATATTCGACTGCGGGTTTATGATTTGAGAAAAAGAAGGCAGATCGGACAAAGGGAACTGGCGGAGCAGCTGGGTGTTTCGGTTCAGACGGTCAGCAAATGGGAAAATGAAATCTGTATGCCGGATATCTCTCTGCTTCCGGAAATCGCCGCCTTTTTTCAGGTGTCGGTGGACGAGGTACTCGGCCTGAAGCCGCTTTCGGGAGAAGAATATATTCCGGTCCAAAGCGGGGAAAAGGATTATTGGGAAAACCGGCTGAATTACCTGAAGGCGAGCAGGAAATCGTTCTGGAATGAGGATTATCTGCAGTTTCTGGTGGAAAAGGTATGGAAAATCACCGCGCCGGTACAGATGCTGGACTGCGGCTGCGGATTCGGTTATATGGGGCAGATGCTGCTTCCGTTCCTGCCGGAAGGAAGTGGTTATACGGGGATTGACTTCAGCCGGAATATGGTCGAGGAAGGGAAGCGTCTTTTTAAAGAAGCGGGGCTGTCAGGAGAATTTATCTGTGATGATTTCAGGACATACCGCTTCGAAAGGCAATACGATTTCGTAATCAGTCATACCGCGATGCGCCATGCCGGAAATGCCGGGGCATTCCTCCGAAAGATGATTGCGCAGGTAAAAAGCGGAGGGCTGGTAGCTGCCGTCGATGTCAACCGGGAATTTGAGTGCGACGGATTTTACATTGACGGTATGGATTATCAGGAGCTTTGCGGCCGCAACGGTTTTCGGAAAATGTGGACCAGGGAGCTGGCCTGTCAGGACAGGGATTATGCGATCGGAATGCGTCTGCCCGTCATGATGTTTCAGGAAGGGCTTATCGATGTGGATGTGCGGATCAATGACAGAGTCAGCTTCGTAACGCCGGACCAGGCAGACTATGCGGAAAGCGTGGAAAATCTGCTGGCAGAGAAGCAGTGGGAAAAGGCCTGCAGCGCGGAAGAGGAGGAGCGGACGATCCGGCAGTTCATTAACCATGGCATGGACAGAAAAGAGGCCGAGAGCTACTGTCGGAAGCAGCGGAAGATACAGGCGTATATGGAAAAGAACCGGGATAATCTGACATACCTGCTGTGGCGCGGACACATGATCAGCTATGGATGGAAGGCGTAAAGAACGGTCCGCGGCAGTCTGGCAGCAGGTTGTTTGGAGAGTTGCGGGACAGCCCTTGACAGTTTCCACATGATCGGAGATACTATAACAGAGTGTGGGAAACAGAAAATTTGTCGAAATCGGAAGGGCATGGGTATTTTTATGAAGCTTGTAGTTCTGGAAAGAAACAGTGTGGGAACGGATATTGATGTATCCTGTTTTGAGAAATTCGGAGAGGTGATCTGTTATCCGAATTCTACGGGTGAAAACGCTGCAGAGAGAATCGGAGATGCTCAGATTGTCATTTCCAATAAGACACCGCTTCATGAAGGCAATCTGAAAAACGCATCGAAGCTCGGCCTGATCTGTCTGCTGGCGACAGGATACGATAATGTCGATCTGGATTACTGTAAGAGCAGGGGCATTAAGGTTGCCAATGTGGTCAATTACTGTACGCCTGCGGTGGCACAGCATACGTTACTGTTAGCGATGATGCTGTCGGAGAAAATCGCTTATTATGACGATTATGTAAAATCGGGTGCATACAGCGCACAGGACAGGTTTTCGCATTTTGACCGGCTTTTCCATGATTTGAACGGGAAAACATGGGGAATTGTCGGCATGGGCAGTATCGGCCGCAGGGTAGCGGAGCTGGCCTCGGCTTTCGGATGTAATATCATCTTCTATTCCGCGTCCGGAAAAAGCACATGTACGGATTATAGAAGAGTGGAGCTTAACACACTTCTTGAGGAATCGGATATTCTGTCACTGCACTGTCCGTTAAGCGACAGGACGAGATATCTGATCAACAGGGACGCCTTCGCTCAGATGAAAAAAACGGCGATTCTGATTAACGTGGCAAGAGGGCCGGTGGTCGATACGCAGGCTTTGTATGAGGCGCTTATGGAAGAAAAGATTGCGGCAGCAGGGCTCGATGTACTGGAGAAGGAGCCGATGGAAAAATCCGATCCGCTGTATCAGATCAAGGACAGTACGAAATTGATCATCACGCCGCATATGTCCTGGGCCAGCGTGGAATCCAGAACCCGTCTGATAGAGGAAGTCGTGAAAAACATTGAAGCCTTTCTGGAGGGAAAGGACAGGAATGTTGTAAAATGAGCATTTGCAATAGCCGAAAATTTGAACATCAGGAAAAGGAGAAACGTATGGGAATCGTAATCAAAAATGCACTGGTCATCGTACCGCAGGGAGAAGAAGACGTTATCCGGGAAACCAGCCTTTATATTGAAGGAGACAGGATTACCGGCATTGGGGAGGCGCCTTCCGGCTTTCAGGAAGAAAAGGTAATAGACGGAACAGACAGGCTGGTCATTCCGGGGCTGATTAACTGTCATACCCATTCTTACATGTCATTCATGCGGAATGTGGCGGATGATCTGTCCTTTATGGACTGGCTGTTTGGAACCATCGATCCGATCGAGCAGCAGATGACGGACGAAGACACTTATTGGGGAGCCAATCTGGCGATTATCGAAATGATGAAGAGCGGGACGACCTGCTTCAATGACATGCAGATGAACATTCATCAGACCACCCGTGCGGTTAAGGAATCCGGCATGCGTGCGGTGATCTGCCGCGGACTTGTGGGAAACGGAAACGATGAGAGAGGGCAGATGCGTCTGCGCCAGGCCTATGAAGAAAGAGACGCGGCGGCAGACTGTGACAGACTCACGTTTTTACTCGGCCCCCACGCGCCGTATACATGCGATGACGAGTTCCTGAAAATTGTGTCGAACGAGGCGAAAAAGAATGGAATGGGCATTCACGTGCACCTCTCGGAGAGCGTGAGCGAGATCGAGCAGATTCAGGAAAAATACGGCTGTACACCTATTGAGCTGGCAGAAAAAACGGGAATTTTCGATGTTCCGGCGATTGCGGCGCACTGCGTTCAGGTGACGGACCGGGATATCGAAATTCTGAAAGCGCACAATGTCAGTGTTGTAACAAATCCGGCAAGCAATATGAAGCTTGGGAACGGCTTCGCACCGATCGCCAAAATGCTGGAAAAAGGTGTAAACGTCTGTCTTGGTACGGATGGCGCGGCGAGCAATAACTGTCTGAATATGTTCCATGAACTGAGTCTCCTGACGCTGATTCATAAGGGAACGGGTAAAACACCGCAGTGCATCAGCGCCAAAGAAGGTTTCCGTATTGCAACGATCAACGGTGCAAGGGCGCTTGGCCTTGAAAAAGAGACCGGTTCCATCGAAATCGGCAAGAAAGCGGATCTGGCGATTCTGAATTTGAATACACCGGCGCTGACGCCGAGAAATAATCTGATCGCGGGACTCTCTTATTCCGCAAACGGTTCCGAGGTGGATACCGTAATCATTAATGGACAGATAACAATGGAGAACCGGAAGATTCTGACGATGGATGAAGAGCTGGTATATCAGAAAATTAACGAGATCATTGTCAGAATGGGGCTGGATAAGAAAGTCTATTAAGAAATAAAATCATACATTTGACGGATTTTCCGCCATAATGCAAATCCTGAGATGACAGGCAAAGGGCCGCCGTAGCGTGATTGAAAATCATGAATACGGCGGCCTCTTTTGTTTCCGGATTTAATTTTCATCCCTGAACATTTCAATAATGCGTTCCATACGCGTCAGGTTCTCTTCGTTGTGCTCGACAAGCTGTGCATTGCCCTGTACGGCATCGGCAACCTCAAGCGTTTTCTGAGCAATGCCCGTTACGCTGTCGGCGGCTTCACCGACGGTTGTATTGACGCCGTCTACGGAATCTGCGATGGATACGATGGCATTCAGCAGAGATTCAATTTCCCGGCTGATGATTGTCATGTCACTTTCAAATTCCGCGGCATCCTGTGTATATTGTTCCGCTACCTGCATAAATCCGTTGTAGTCTTTCAAAACGGTATGCTCCAGGAAATCGGTGCTCTGGTGGAGGCAGTCTGCCAGATTGCGTACTGCGGCATGAACGTCCGCGATGATTCCGTTGATATCTCCTGCGGTGGCGGATGTCTGAGACGCCAGCTTGCCGATTTCATCGGCAACGACTGCGAATCCGCGTCCGGCCTCGCCTGCCCTTGCGGCTTCAATGGAGGCATTGAGAGCCAGAAGATTTGTCTGACTGGAAATATCCAGAATCGCCTGGGTCAGCTGATTGATCTTTTCGACGGCCTTCGCCTGTTCCATTGCTTCCTCGGCTTTGTGGCTGACCTCTTCATACATAACGGAGGTCTTGCTGCTCGCCGCATCGGTGGTGGATTTCAGATTATCCGCGCGGTTTTTGCTTTCCGTGGAGGTAGTAAGGCCCTCCTCGGAACGTTCTTTGATAACGCTGGAACGTTCTCTGATGTTGCCAAGCATCTGATTGACGTTCTCCATTGTCGCCGCAGTCTGCTCCATGGCGGCAGCAAGCTCCTGTGTCGTATCCGAATTTTCAAGGCTCATGGTGTTGACGTGATCCGTCATATCGGAAAGCTGGCTCATCGTATCCTTTAAGTCACTGTAAGTCTGCCGGATATCCGCAATCATTGTCCGGAGGTTCGCGCGCATATTGTGCAGAGATTTTGCCATAATGCCTGTTTCATCCGATCTTTTGAAGAGTCTGGCATTGGCAGGGTTATGCGTGAAGTTAAATTCGGCGGTACGCCTGACGGCATCCGTGATTTGCGTAATTGGTCTGGCAATGCCGAAGGAAAGAATAATGCCGATAATTACGGATAGAACAACTGCTACCAGCGCGCCGAGTAAAATCGCGATGGTATTATTGGTGGAGCGGGCCGTAAATTCTTTCTCCGGAACCGTCATAACATAACGCATTCCGTTTGTCAGGACCGTATAAAACATATCCTTACGCTGTCCTTTATAGGAATAAGAAATAAAGGTATTTTCCTGTGAATCGTCCATAATGGCAGCAGCCGCTTCGGCAAGACCGCTGTCTGCGTCGGCGAGGACGGTTCCTACATCGAGTTCTTTATGATACATAATCTTACCCTCTGCGTTTGCCAGACAGGCATAGCCGGCATTAAAAATATTGGACTGATCCACCAGATCGGTGAAGGTACTGAACTCGATATCCATTCCGAGAATACCGATAGATTCTCCGTCGATGAAGATCGGAATGACATAGGAGACCATATATACGTTAATATTGGAATTCAGGTAGGGCTCCATCCAGGTCGGTTTACCGTTATTGACGGGAATATAATACCAGCCGACATGTTCCAGATCGTCCGGTTCATACATTGTAAAATCCGTCGGTTCTATGCTGGTAAACTCCCCGTTGCTGCTGTCTCTTGTGTAGAAAAGACCGCTGGTCGGGTCCGTAAATTCCGGGTTGTAGCGTATGTATGCCGTAAGAGCGCCGTTGGTGTTTTTGGCAATTTCAAGAAGCACGTCGGCAATATCTTCGGTATAGCTTTCCACATAGGCCGGATTTGTCTTAAATGCCTCTACATCATCCAGCCTCTCAAGAACAACACTGTACAGATTTTCGACGGACAGTTCCACGTTGCCCATCATGCGGTTTAATACGGCACTTGCGTTCTGCGTGCACAGAAGCATATATTCCCGCGAGGTTTCATTGGAAATTGTTTTCGAGGTAAGAATACTGAGTCCGCCGCATACAATAGCCGACAGAAGCGCACATAAAATGACGGAAGCAATAATCTTAACTTTGATTGATTTCATAAAAATTTCCTCCATTGTTTTAATATACTATCCTTCGACAGATGTTGTAATAAATTATCAATATTATACATGATAAGCCAAATATTGAAAATAGAAAATAGAAAGTTAATCGATATATACTGCGGTAATACACGACGGTAAAAATGGAATCAACTAATGATAACGATACTTTATGCCGATACACTTTAAAATAACACTGTCAATCAGGCTATTTTCCGAAAACTCTTCGGAGGGAGGCAATGGAATGCTTTCGGTACAGACAAATATAGCGGCAGGGAATGCCAACAGACAGTTAGGGATAACAACAAAAAAACTGCAAAATTAACTGAAAAATTAAAAAGATTGAAAGAAAGACTGGTAAAAATTTTATTTTTTATATACAATAGCAATACGGAACAAAAACAACAGTGATGATAGGACAGACGACCATCACTATAATAAAAATTCGGCTGGTCACTGTATTTTATTTTAAAGGAGGAAACTTTTTATGAGCAGCGAAATCAGAGACATCAATTTAGCCGAATCTGGCGAAAGAAAGATCGAATGGGTCAAAAGAAACTGTGACCTGCTTCGTACTTTGGAGAAGGAATTTTCCGAGTCAAAGCCGTTTGCGGGCAAAAAAGTAGCTTTGTCCGTGCATCTTGAGGCGAAGACCGCTTATCTGTGTCTGGTACTCAAGGCAGGCGGAGCGGACATGTATGTGACGGGGTCCAATCCGTTATCCACACAGGATGATGTGGCGGCTGCGCTCGTGAAGGCAGGACTTGAGGTGCATGCATGGTATGACGCGACACAGGAAGAATATGAGACGCATATCCGCCATGTATTGGAAGTCGGCCCCAATATTATTATCGATGACGGCGGCGATCTCGTAAATATGGTGCACAGAGATATGCCGGAGCTGATTCCGAATATTATCGGCGGCTGTGAAGAGACGACGACAGGCATTATCCGTCTGGAGGCAATGGATAAGGCGGGAGAACTGAAATTCCCCATGGTGCGCGTAAACAATGCGGCATGTAAACATTTCTTTGATAACAGATACGGTACGGGACAGTCCGTATGGGATGGCATTAACAGAACTACGAATCTGATCGTTGCGGGCAAGATCGTTGTTGTAGCAGGTTATGGCTGGTGCGGTAAGGGAACTGCCATGAGAGCGAAAGGGCTTGGCGCGCGGGTTATCGTTACGGAGATCGATCCGATTAAGGCAATCGAAGCCGTTATGGATGGATTTGACGTAATGCCGATGCAGGAAGCGGCAAAGGTCGGAGATTTCTTCGTTACCGTAACGGGCTGTGACGGTGTCATCGATAAGGAAGATTTTGCAGTGATGAAAGAAGGCGCGATTCTTTGCAACGCGGGACATTTTGACTGCGAGATCGATATGGCATGGCTGAAGGAAAATGCGGTAGAAACAAGAGAACAGAGAAAGAATATTATGGGATATAAGCTTCCTACGGGACAGTGGATTTTCGTTCTGGCGGAAGGAAGACTCGTTAATCTGGCAGCAGGCGATGGACATCCGGCGGAGATCATGGATATGAGTTTTGCAATTCAGGCGCTTTCTGCAAAATATCTGGTGGAGCATGGCAGCGAACTGAAAGAAAAGCTGATCGATGTTCCGGAGGAAGTGGACAGAGATGTTGCAAAGCGTAAGCTTGCCTTCCTTGGAAAAGAAATCGATGTTTTGACACCGGAACAGGAAAGATATTTAAACAGTTATTCTCTGTAAAGACCAATCCCCTTGTATTCATGTAATACAGGGGGATTATTTCATATAACTGGGTTCAGGTGTCAAAAGGTGCGCTAAATAAACTGTAAAGGCAGATTGCACAAAATATTCCCTTGCGTCTGACTTCGGAAAATGGATTTTCTAAATATTCTGCCAACGTTATGATATGTGGACGCAACCGCCCGATACTCGCCATCCGGGCTCGAATCGGGCTTTTCGGGACTTCCATGTCCCGAAATTGCTAAGTCTTGAACAGAATATTAAGAAAATCTCATATTCCTGCGCAAGACAGCGGCGGGAATATTTTGTGCAATCTGCCAATAAGAATTTTATATCGCACCTTTTGACACCTGAACCATAACAGGAAATTCCGCCAAAGAGTGGAAGAACCGAAGGTTCTTCAGAAAGAGAGGAGCAGGATAAAAATGGAACAACGGACGGAAGCCGTATCGAAATACAGTGCGGGAGAACTGCTCGGAAGGTTTCTTCCCTATTACCGGAGATATTGGAAAATCGTTGTGATCGATCTGTTCTGTGCCGGACTGACAACGATCTGTGAAATGGTACTGCCGATGATTATGCGGTATATTACGAATACGGGAATCAACGATCTGGCGGCGCTGAGCGTGGGCGTTATTCTGCGTATGGGAGCTTTGTATCTTGTGCTTCGTATCATTGATGCGATGGCCAATTTCTATATGGCATATACGGGCCATGTAATGGGAACGAGAATGGAGACCGACATGCGGCGGGATGCCTATGCACATTTACAGAAGCTTTCCGACACTTATTATAATAATACCAAGGTGGGGCAGATCATGGGACGGATTACCAACGATCTGTTTGACGTAACGGAGTTTTCCCATCACTGTCCGGAGGAGTTTTTCATCGCTGCGATTAAAGCGGTCATTTCTTTTATTATCCTTTCCGGCATCAATTTCTGGCTGACGCTTATTATTTTTGCAATCGTGCCCGTTATGATAGCGGTTTGTACGGTGATCAACCTGCGGCTGCGCGCGGCTTTTCGGAAACAGAGGATTCAGATCGGAGAGCTGAATGCCAGAATCGAGGACAGTCTGCTCGGCCAGAAGGTAGTGAAGGCTTTTACCAACGAAGAGAAGGAAAAAGAAAAATTTGAAGAGGACAATCAGAAATTTTTCCGGATTAAAAAAGAGACCTATAAGTTCATGGCGGCATTTGGAACAACGACAAGGGCCTTTGACGGGCTGATGTATCTGGTGGTGGTGGTGGCAGGCGGCATTTTCATGGTAAAGGGACTGATTTCACCGGGCGATCTGGTAGCTTATGTGATGTATGTTTCCACGTTGATTGCTACGATCAGAAGAATCATCGAATTTGCAGAACAGTTTCAGCGCGGTATGACCGGAATTGAGCGTTTTGTGGAGATCATGGACAGCGATCTGGAGATTTTTGATGAACCGGATGCGGTGCCCTGCAAGGATGTCAAGGGGGATATTTCGTTAAAGAATGTGTCCTTTGCTTATCCGGATGATCATAATATCGTGTTCCGGGGGCTGAATCTGGATATCCGCGCAGGAGAGAAAATTGCGATTGTAGGTCCCTCCGGAGGCGGAAAGACGACGCTCTGTAATCTGATTCCCCGTTTTTATAATATAGACGAGGGAGAAATCGTTCTGGATGGCGAGAATATCCGCCATTATACGATCAAAAGCCTGCGGCAGAATATCGGGATGGTACAGCAGGATGTTTATCTTTTCTCCGGCACGGTCTATGAGAATATCGCCTACGGCAGGGAAAATGCGTCCGGAGAAGAGGTGATCGAGGCCGCGAAGAGGGCAGGCGCTCATGAATTTATTATGGCTTTGAAGGACGGATATGATACTTATGTGGGAGAACGCGGCGTAAAGCTCTCCGGCGGGCAGAAGCAGCGCATCAGTATCGCCCGTGTTTTTCTGAAAAATCCGCCCATTCTGATTCTGGATGAGGCGACATCGGCACTGGATAATGAGAGTGAATTTCAGGTTGCCAGGTCTCTGCAGGAACTGGCGAAGGGAAGAACGACGATTACGATCGCGCACAGGCTGTCCAGTATTCGTAACTCCGACAGAATTCTGGTGTTGACGGAGGAGGGAATCATGGAAGAGGGCGATCATGAACAGCTGCTTGCGCTGAAAGGAATCTATTATCATTTCTATAAGACGGCGAATGAGTTGAAATAGTGCCTGGAACATGAAAATTGACACACAGATTCAAAAAAACATTTACATTTTCAGAATTTTAATGTTACACTGAATATATGGGCATGAAATAAGAAGCAGAAGGGAAAGGGAGCTTTGTTTTTCGACGTCAGGAGGCGGGAAAATGTTTGAAGTTGGTGAATTGATCATGTGTGGAGGGCATGGAGTATGCCGCGTTACGGCGATTACGGGAAATCCGATCGATAAGCAGGACAAGGAGAGAAAGTATTATATTCTGGACCCCGTTTTTGAAAAAGGAAGTACCATTTATACGCCGGTTGATAACGAGAAGATCGTTATGAGGAAAATCATGGATGAAAGGGCAGCCAAATTGCTGATCGGAAGGATTCCGGATATTGAAACGGTGTGGATAAAAGAAGAAAAAACAAGGGAACAGATGTATAAGGAAGCGATCAGGACTTATGACTGCCAGAGTCTGGTACGGATCATCAAGACATTATATCTGCGGAAACAGGACAGAGTACAGCAGGGTAAAAAGGTGCTTTCTTCCGATGAACACTATTTAAAGAAAGCGGAGGAGCTTCTTTACAGCGAGATGTCGCTGGCCCTGTCGATTCCAAAAGAAAAGGTGGAAGGGTATATTTCCAGAGAGATCAGGAAAACAAATTAGCGTATGATAATAATAAAAGCAGAATCGGCTGATTCTGCTTTTATTATTATCTATTTATTATTCATAACAGATATGTTTACGTCTGTGCATCCTCACTGTCTTCGGACGGAGCCTGATTTAAGGGTGGATGATGCGGATGGCTCCCAATGAGTTCAATTGCGGAAAGAACGACCGTCAGTATTTCAGCTTCCGCCTGCGCGGAAGAAGTATCGAAGCGATGAAGTATAGCGCCGGTACTGGTACGCCCGTATTTTGGGTGCAGACGGTTTAACGCATAAGTAGCCATATCCAGCCGGCAGTCATTGCAGGAACAGATACGCGGCATGGTAGGCAGAAGCTTATTCAGCATCCGCTCCACATTATCTTCCATCATGTTCTTCAGTCCTTCCATTCGAATCCCCTCCATCGTAAAAAAATGAACATATAATAATGTTATAACATTATTGGCCGAGAATCAATATATTTTTTTCGAAACATAAAATCTTTTCTGTTTTTTTAAGGTTTTTTTATTGATTTCGCTGGAAAATACAGGTAAGATAAAGAAATGTCTAAAGGAAGAGGTGAGAAAATGTTCAGGATTATGAAATATCTTGGAGAATTTAAGGCATCGGTTATTGCCGTTGTATTTCTTCTGATTTTGCAGGCATACTGTGATCTGTCTCTGCCGTCCTATACGTCGGATATCGTTGATGTTGGAATCGAGCAGGGCGGTATCGAGAATGCGGTGCCGGAAATCATGCGGTCGGAGACCCTGGAGGGGATTTGTCTGCTGTCGGGGAAAGAGGAGCTGATTCGCGGGCATTACCGGTTGAGGGAAGACGGAAATTATGAATTGCAGGCGGAGGAGCCGGAAACGATTGCGGCACTGGACGAAGCGATGCGGGGAGCGATTGTAACGCTTTATCATCAGGGGGAAAGTACGGAAGAACTGAGCGATACGATGGCATCGCAGATGGCCGTAATGTTTGTCAGAGCCGAGTATGAGGCGCTGGGTGTCGATCTGAATGCGATTCAGACCGAATACCTTCTGAAAACGGGAGGTAAGATGCTGCTCATGACGATTCTGATGATGACGGCTTCCATCGCGGTCGGTTTTCTTGCGGCAAGAGTTTCTGCGGGGATTGGCATGCGGCTTCGCGACAGGGTATTCCGGAAAGTGGTTTCCTTTTCCCATGCGGAGATGGACCGGTTTTCTACCGCTTCACTGATTACGAGAAGTACGAATGATATCCAGCAGGTCCAGATGGTTGCGGTCATGCTGCTTCGAATGGTCTGCTATGCGCCTATACTGGGCATCGGTGGGATTGTTAAAGTTGTAAATACAAGAACGGGAATGGGATGGATTATTGCGGTTGCGGTTATTCTGATTCTGGCATTGGTCGGAACGCTGATGAAAATCGCCATGCCGAAGTTTAAGCTGATGCAGACGCTTGTTGACAGGATGAATCTGGTGTCCAGGGAAATTCTGACGGGTGTTCCGGTTATTCGGGCCTTCAGCCGCGAAAAATATGAGGAAAAGAGGTTTGATCACGCGAACCGGGAGCTGATGTCCACTCAGATTTTTACGAACCGGGTCATGACCTTTATGATGCCGACAATGATGCTGATTATGAACGGAATCGCGGTCGCGATTGTGTGGTTTGGTTCGAAGGGAATCGATCTGGGAAATCTTCAGATCGGCGATATGATGGCATTTATTACTTATTCCATGCAGATCGTCATGTCGTTCCTGATGCTGACAATGATTTCCGTTATGCTTCCGAGAGCAGGGGTAGCGGCGGAACGAATTGAAGAGATACTGGATACGGAGCCGGTCGTGCTGGATAAAGAGCCGGTGCGGGACGAGGCGCTTTCCGGGAAGGGAACCGTCGTTTTTGAAAATGTTAATTTCAGGTATCCGGGAGCTGAGGAGGATGCGCTTTCCAATATTTCTTTTGTCGCAGAGCCGGGAAAAACGACGGCGGTCATCGGAAGCACAGGCTGTGGAAAATCGACGCTTCTGCATCTGATTCCCCGTTTCTACGATGTGACGGGAGGAAGAATTACCATAGACGGTATCGATATCCGGGAGCTGTCGCAGAAAAAACTGCGCAGTATGCTTGGGTTTGTGCC
This sequence comes from uncultured Lachnospiraceae bacterium, assembly GCA_937910785.1. Taxonomy (GTDB): domain Bacteria; phylum Bacillota; class Clostridia; order Lachnospirales; family Lachnospiraceae; genus UBA3282. The sequence continues at coordinate 86,297 of CALDLG010000045.1, forward strand.
GCAGAAGGGCGTACTTTTCTCCGGGACGATAGAATCCAATATTAAATTTGCCGGGGAAGAAAAGATTTCCGACGAAATGATGAAAGAAGCGGCGCAGATCGCGCAGGCCGGTGAATTTATAGAGAGTAAACGGGAAGCATACAAAAGCCCCATCGCGCAGGGAGGCACAAATGTCTCCGGCGGGCAGAAGCAGCGGCTTTCCATTGCCAGAGCGATTGCGGGAAGACCGGAAATTTTCCTGTTTGATGACAGCTTTTCCGCGCTGGATTATAAAACGGACGCGGTTCTCAGGAAAGCCCTGCATGAAAAAATAGCCGATGCAACGGTAATTATCGTGGCACAGCGGATCAGCACGATTCTGCATGCGGATCAGATTATCGTTCTGGACGACGGCCGGATTGCGGGAATTGGCAGGCATGAGGAATTATTACAGACATGCGAAGCATATCAGGAAATTGCAAAGTCCCAGCTGTCGGAATCGGAATTGAAGGGAGGCGCACGAGGTGAGTGAGAATGCAGGGAGACATCGCGGTCCGCACGGGCATGGGCCGGGAGGCGGCATGATGCCGGGTGAAAAGGCAAAAAACTTCAGCGGAACGATTAAAAAGCTGTTTGGTTATATCGGGACTTATCGATACGGACTGATAGCAGTCGCCTTTTTTGCCGTAGGCAGCACCATATTTAATATCATTGGACCGAAAGTTCTTAGCAAGGCGATTACGGAACTGTTTAACGGTCTGATGGCGAAATTATATCGTACCGGAGGCATAGATTTCAACAAAATAGGAAGAATTCTGTTAATGCTGCTTGGGCTGTATGTAATCAGCGCTCTGTTATCCTTATTTCAGGGGTGGGTTATGACAGGCGTATCGCAGAAGCTGTGCTTTCGTTTCCGCCGGGAAATTTCGGAGAAAATAAATCGCATGCCGATGAAATATTTTGAATCCAGAACGGTAGGAGAGGTGCTTTCCCGTATTACGAACGATGTGGATACGCTCGGTATGAGCCTGAATCAGAGCGTGACAACGCTGATTACATCGATCAGCACATTGCTTGGCGTATTGATTATGATGCTCAGCATCAGCCCGCTGATGACGCTGATTGCGCTCGTAATACTGCCGGTATCCGGCGCGCTGATCGGTATACTTGTAAAGTTTTCGCAGAAATATTTTGTGGCACAGCAAAGCTATCTCGGTAAGATCAACGGTCAGGTAGAAGAGGTATACAGCGGCCAGAATATTGTGAAGGCGTTCAACCGGGAAGAGGAGGTTTTGCGGGAGTTCGGGGAAACGAATGATATTTTATATCAGTCCGCCTGGAAATCTCAGTTTCTGTCCGGTATGATGCAGCCGATCATGAATTTTATCGGCAATCTGGGATATGTTGCGGTGGCGGTCAGCGGAAGTCTGCTGACGATCAAAGGAACGATCGAGATCGGCGACATACAGGCTTTTATCCAATATGTCAAGAACTTTACGCAGCCGATTACACAGCTTGCTCAGGTATCTAATATGCTGCAGTCTACCGCGGCGGCGGCAGAGCGTGTATTTGAATTTCTGGAAGAGGAGGAAGAGGACCAGACTGTTGCAGATCCGGTACATCTTACACAGATGGAGGGACGCGTCAGCTTCGAAAATGTCAGGTTTGGATACAATCCGGATAAGATCATTATTCATGATTTCAGCAGTGAGGTGGAACCGGGCCAGACCGTCGCAATCGTCGGACCTACCGGTGCCGGAAAAACAACGATGGTGAAACTTCTGATGCGTTTTTATGATGTTAACAGCGGGAGTATACGGGTGGACGGCCACGACATCAGGAATTTTAACCGCAGCGAGCTGCGCGAAAGTTTCGGCATGGTTTTGCAGGATACCTGGCTTTTCAAGGGGACAATTATGGAAAATATCCGATATGGAAGGCTGGATGCGACCGATGAGGAAGTAATCGAGGCGGCCAAAGCGGCTCATGCCCACCGGTTTATACAGACACTGCCGGGCGGCTATCAGATGGAGTTAAATGAAGACGCCAGCAATGTTTCTCAGGGACAGAAACAGCTTCTTACAATCGCGCGGGCAATTCTGGCGGACAACCGGATTCTGATATTGGATGAGGCGACGAGCTCCGTCGATACGAGAACGGAACAGCGTATTCAGAAGGCAATGAATAATCTGATGAGAGGAAGGACCAGCTTTGTCATTGCGCACAGGCTTTCTACAATTAAGGACGCGGATTTGATTCTGGTCATGAAAGACGGCGATATCATCGAACAGGGAAGCCATGAGCAGCTGCTTTCGCAGAAGGGATTTTATGCGGAGCTTTATAATTCTCAGTTTGAGGATGTTACGGCCTGAAGCCGGCCTTCGCCGCGGTCTGAAAATGGCTGCGGCGAAACGGATTCCACACTTCTGACGAAGTTCTGCGGCGGCAGGAGGAATGTCTGTTGCAGGCAGAATGGAAGATATAGTATACTGATCAAAACAAAGTGTTAGAGCAGTAAACCCAAATTGAGAAAGCGGACGAAATATGTTGGATATTATTTTGGATACCTTGTTGGACAGTGTCAGGCTGCTGCCCTTTTTATTTCTGACTTATCTGGCAATGGAATATATGGAGCACAGGGCCGGAAACAGAATACAGAGCGCGATCAGGAAATCCGGGAAATGGGGACCGGCAATCGGCAGTATTCTTGGGGCATTTCCGCAGTGCGGTTTTTCGGCGGCAGCCTCTAATCTGTATGCGGGGAGGATTATTACGATCGGTACGCTGCTGTCCATTTATCTTTCCACATCCGATGAAATGCTCCCGGTTCTGATTTCAGAAAATGCCGGGATCGATATGATTCTGAAAATTCTGGGTGTGAAAATTGTAATCGGAATGACGGCGGGTTTTCTCATAGATCTTGCGGCAGGCCGGCTGCGCGGCAAAGAGCGAGAGAAACTGCGGATCGGGCATATGTGTGAACAGCATCACTGCCATTGCGAGAACGGCATCCTGAAATCGGCGCTGCATCATACCGCGGAAATTTTTCTGTATCTGCTGTTGATTTCTTTTTTTCTGAATCTGCTGATCGGTCTGATCGGAGAGGATTTTCTGGCGGATCTGATTCTGAGCCGTCCGGTGATCGGAGAGCTGATTGCGGGTGCGGTCGGGATGATTCCGAATTGTGCCGCATCTGTTGTAATCACACAGCTGTATCTGAAGGGGATTCTGAGCGCGGGGGCTATGCTGTCCGGCCTTCTTTCCGGGGCCGGCGTCGGGATTCTTGTTCTGCTTCGCGTCAATGACAGACGAAAAGAGAATGCAGGTATTATTGCGCTGCTTTATGCGGTCGGTGTAACGGCCGGTCTGCTCGTTGAGCTGCTCGGCATCCGCTTTTGACTGTTTTCAGGAATGCTTCCTGACAGAGCGGAAATTTATAATAAGGTTACGGCCTTTCCGACGGTCGGCTTTACGACAGGAAGGTAAGGATACTGTTCCTTTAAAATCTTTTTCAGCGGTTTGGTATCGATATGTCTGGATATCGGGGGAAATGCGTCGTCAAAATGATCTAACAGCAGGGTTTGCGGCTTTATCCTGTCTATAATGGATAGTGCGGCGGG
>CALDLG010000046.1 GCA_937910785.1 uncultured Lachnospiraceae bacterium
CCATACACGTTTTGAATTACATATGCTACAGCCTCTTTTTCCTCTTCCCATAATTGTTCTATTATTTGTACAGCAATATTCAAAATTTTGTCATAATGAACCATCACAAACCCCTCCCGCGATAATCCCGCTAATAAATTGGAATACCCTTTCACTTTCTTCTATGTAATGTTCACAATACTCTCTGATCTCCCACGCTGGGCATTCTCCATATCGAAACGCCGGATCCCAGTGCGAATATCCTTCTCTGCCGCTATAAATATAGGGACACATTCGAGAACTGTCCAATCTATATTGTGGTGGAATCCCGCTTGTTATAGCAAGGCACTCTTCCAATTCCTGAGTCAGTCTATTAAGCTTATGCAAATGCTGCTTAACGTCTCTCCAAGTATAATTATCCCCATTTGCTTTCTTTCCATAACGGCAAATCAAAAATTTTAAGGCACATTCCAAGACATATCCACACAAATAACAACTATTGTAGTACTCTCCTTCTTCAAAAAGAATCTTAGAATCATGATACATTCTTTCAAGTGTTTTCAAAAAATCTGGATCTCTTTTCGCTATAGGCATTTATATCAACTCTTTCCTTTGTATCTTAATATAGATATTTTATCTCTTTTTTAATAAAAATACTATCTAAAATATATTTTGAATCACTATATGGGACAACCACATCTGTAAGCAGGCACGGCGCCCAGTTCATTGCCCGCGGATATGAACGGCTTCCTGTTCCAGCTTACAGTTCTCATCAAGCATGTAAGAAATCACCTCTCCATAATCCTCCGTTTCCTCATGCCGCATCCGCCCTGCCAGCTCCTCCTTTAATTGCAGGAGCCGTTTTCTGTCATTTTCAGTCAATGGCTTTCTGTCCCCGCGATATCTCTCAAGTGTCTTCGTATCCATATACAGCGACCGAAACGGAATCCCTGTCGCCTTCTTCAAATGCTCCAGAATATAAAAGCCTCCTGCGTCGATATCTCCGAAATGTCTGTATTCTTTCCCAAGATTTTGTTGATATAGATATAAGAGGAAGTCTCTTTTTACCTTATTGTGAAATCCTCCCAGATAAACGACAAAATCATCCTCCGCCGGATAATCATGAAAACTGGTAAGATTCTCCACCGTGACCACACGCTTCCCCATAACTGTAACAGCATTCAGACTCTTGACCGATTCTGTAGACAGCGCGATATCACCTTCCATCAGGGACAAATCGATCTCCTGCCCGTCTGCGGCTGTTTTCCCTTTTCTTCCGATCCTGATACTCCCGTTTCCTTTCATCATCACATAAGTCGGCGTATGGACAATTCCACATTCCTCCAGTACACAGTCACGCTCCTGATACGTTCCATACTGATACAGTAAAGCCTCTGCCTTGTGCTTTAGCTGCTCCATTCTCTTGGAATCGTGGAATAACTGCATGGAAAGGTTACGGATAAATATCTCCTCCTGATTCTCCAGAACCGCTTTTACCGCCAGAAGCAGTTCGCGGTATTCTTCCAGATCATGATTGTAATATTCCACATTCAGATTTTTTTCAACTCTGAGCCGCTGCGCTGTAATATACTTAACTAACGGAATCAGATGTTCCGGACCGGATTCGTTCCGGCGGCACACCCCTTCGCCTTGACAGAGCGCATCCCATATGCGCACAAGTTCTTCCTGCTCCCGTCTTCTTGGCATCCTTCCCAGCATTTCATAGCAGACGTCCAGCCGATCGGGATTGAGTGTGATCTTCTTAAGCACGCCCTTTTTCCAATACGCCAGCGTAACCAGCCCCTCGGCACACAACTCTTCCATCGACTCATTCATCTGACAGAAATAATCATACTCCGCATCGTCGTTATATTTGGGGAAAAGCTTACCGACGCTCACAGAGAAGCTCTGGTTTACCTGATTGTCTCCCCGGAATGTCCGGCTTCTTTCATAGGAATCCAAAAGGTATTCCAATACCTTCCTCTGCTGCCTGTCCATCACAAATCATACTCCTCCACAATACTGTTCTGGCCCACACGAATCGCAGTCAGAACCGTTCCAACCTGCTCACCGATCACCTCAATCTTCGCCGGCGGCGTCGCCAGGATAACCTGCAGCCCTAATCCGTTGAAAAACTCCATCATGGACTGAATGCGTTCATCATCCATCTTATCAAAGGCCTCATCCAGCAGCATGATTCTTATACTGTTCCCGTATCGGTATAGCTGATAAAAAGAAGCCGCAATTGCCACATAATAAGGCACCTGTGTCTCACTGCCGCTTTTTTCTCCGTAAATATCAGAAAAGCGCTGAATGGAACCGTCCCGCTTATGTATTTCGATATCATAGTCCAGATAAGAACGATAATCTGTGTATTCCTCCACAATCTTCTTCCCGTTATCGTCCTTTGCCATCAGTTTGTCAAAAAGATCAGCCATTTCCTCCCTGTATTCTTCCTCGAAAGCGCTGGTCCAGAGATTGATGCCCTCGTAATTGTTCTCTGAGGTAATCATCCTGTACAGTCCCTCCTTATTCTTATCAAAACTGATCTTAAACCGGTAGCTGTCGTCTCCGTAATAAATACTGTCCAGTGCTTTGTTCAGGCTGCGGAACTCATTTCTCGCACTCTCAATATTTTCTTTCATTCTGGAAAGAAAATCACTTCGGAAAATCTGTTCACAATCCTCTCTGGCAAGTTTCAGTTTTTCCTCAAATCGCACGATTTCCACGCTCTTAAGCTTCTGTAGAGCCTCCCGGTATTCCGAAATATTTACAAGTCCCAGCATAAAATCAAGCGTAAATTCCTGATTAAATCTCATCTGCAGCTCTTTCAATCCCGTCCTGCCGTCCAGCAGTTCCTCCCGCTCACGCTGAAGCTGTGATTTCTGAGGTGCAAAATTTACTGCGATGACCTGGGCGCTCTTGCTCTTTCGATTCTGTCTGTACTTGTCCTCCGCCTCTTTGTAGACCGCACCGTCCCTGTCCGCCTGTTCTTCCAGTTCTTTCCGCAGGATATCATATTCCTTTTTTCTTTCCTGCATCTCATTTCTATGCGTATCGATCTGATTCTCCAGACGTATATTTTCTTCGCTGAGGCTTTCTTTCTCTTCTTTTTTTACGTCAAGCTCTTTCTTTTTCGCATCCAGCTTCAGATTCAGTTCGATCAGCGTGGGATCGCTCTGCGCCTCTTTCAGCTCTGCCTTCGCTGATACCATCTGTTCCTGCAGACTATGCAGGCTTTCCGGCACATACAGATACAGCTTCATGATGCCCAGATTTACTTTCTTCGCGCTTTCCAAAACCGCTGTGTACAGTTGGATTTCCTGTCTGAGTTCGCTCCGCCTTCGCGTCTTTTCCTCAATCTCTTTCCTCACATTCTCTATCTGCGTCCTATAAGCATACTGTCCGATAAAAGGATTTTCATAGTCCCTTGGGTTCAAATGTCTGACCACATATCCCTGATAGAGCATGCACTCGGGCGTCATGGCAATGGAGTGCCGTTCCAGTTCATGGACATCTGTGCAGCGCTTCACTCTCCCCAGTATATAATTCACATATGCCTTGGCATAACGGTTATCGCTTTTCACCACATAGGCGAGAGAATCCGGCTCTGCCTCCTGCCCCGTTGGAAGTTTACGGCTGTTAATGATACCTGCGGTATGTATGTTCTTGCGGTTTTTATCATAAACCTCCAACGCTGCAGGATAATATTCCGGCTCCACAACCAGATAGAATTTCTGCGTGTTGAGATATCCCTCTATGGCATTGCTCCACTTCATATCCGTGATTTCCAACAGTTCCGAAAGGAAATTGACCGGAGACGAAATCCCTTTGCGTACAAACTCCTTCTCCACCAGCTCTTTCAGCTTTTGCGCATATTCCGGATAGGGAAGCACTCTCTTTTCCAGCTTCTTCAGACGTTCCTGGCAGTCATCTATTTCATCTGAAAGCCTCTCCATATCTGCTGTAAGGATCACACAGGTTTTCTGGATTTCATTTTGCTCCTTTGCGTCGAAAGCCTCCAGCCTCTCAACCGTCTTCGCCTTTTCCTCCCGATCCGCCGCCTCTCCGATCTGTTCTGCCTGTGTACGCTTCACCGGCTTATAATCCAGTCTTTCCAGATCCCTCAGATAATTCATCAAAAGACGAACCTGTTCCTGCAGCTTCTTTTCGCCCTCCTTCTTCTGGCGGATTTCCTCCCCCAGTTTCTCTATCCGGCTTCTGGCCTGCTGCAAAAGCGCATTGGAATGCGTCGATTCTATTTCTATACTAATCGCCAGAACCTGATTCTCCAGATCCCTGATCTGCTTCCCCATTTCTTCCAGAAATCCGCGGTTAGACTCCACAGACTGACTCTTGATCCGAATCTTTTTCTCCAGATTGTCCACATCCAGATGCATCGCATCCCGATTCGCAATTTTGAGCAGAATATCGTTGACAAGGATACTTCTGTCCTTCTCTTCTATCTCATCATACTTGCCAAGAATTTTCTCCAATGCGCCCTGCTGCCTTCTGGAACGATCCAGTATATTTTCCAGCTCGCTCAGTGTCTCTATATTCTCCCGCAGGGAAACCACATCCACCTGCGCTTCCGACAAGACGAATTTATTGATAAACTCTTTCACATTGTCCATCGGCTTAAAAGCCAGAGATTTCGGAATAATGTCAAAAAATTTATCATCTAAATTTCCAAGACGCCGTTTAAACCGATCCTGCGCCGCATTTTTCTGGTCTATATATGAAATCTTCCTGTTCTTCGCCCGAAATTCCTCCGCCAGTGCGGCACGCTCCCCCGCCATGAAAGAAAGATCTTCCAGCCTGCATTCCTCTATATACCATCTGGTTGTGACCGGACTTTCCTCGTCTCTGGAAAGCATATGCACGCCCAGCACAAAGTAACGATCGCCCTTCTCCTCATAAAATTCCAGCGCCACATTGGCCGGTACTGCGCCCTTTCGAAGATATGCCTCGCCCACATTGCCAATCTTACAGCGGACATATCCCCTCAAATCTCTCTTTCCCTTCTCATTGGCCGCCACGTTAAACCTGCGTGTGTTCGTTGTCAGTACCAGTTGTATGGCGTCCAGTATGGTGGATTTCCCGGCAGTATTTTCTCCACTGATCAACGTCGATCCATGAAAGGATATTCTCTCATTCTCAAAGTAGTGCCAGTTAATCAACTGCACTCTGGTCATAATCTTCTTCTGAGTCTCCATCTGCGTTCCCTCCGGAATACTCCCTCAGTTTCTGTTCCGTCATCGTATAATACTCATTGATATCCTCCACCGTTACCGCCATGAGAATCGATGGATAAATAATGATTCGGGCATCCGGCTGGCAGACGTCGCTGTCCAGATTCCGAATCAGGTTATATCTGCGGAACAGGCTGACCATATGCCGCTCATTCCCCTTGTCTAACATCGGTTTCGCCCTGATCTTAAGCATCGCATACTTCTCTCTGATCTCTTCCATGAGAACCGTCACTTCCTCTGTGAAAGTTCCCAGTTCCTTACGCTTTTCCACATACAGAATTCGGAGAATCAGCAGGAAGATACTCTCATATTTGCCAAGTGACAGCCTCCCCGTCCCGAACTGGTTCACAATGCCGATCACTCCCTGATCCTCGTTTATTTTCAGATCGTACCCCAGCAGATCGAAAAACGGGAGGAACAATTCCCGGTTCTGCCTTACGAAAACATATTCTTTCTTCGTGTCCTCCCGCTTCCGCAGCAGAAAACACTGGTTTAACAGTTTGTTGGCTGCGACACGGAATTTTTCTTTCTGTGCGGCAGATTCTATTAATTCTTCAAACATATGTGTATCCTTTTTACTTTTATGCAGACTTTTTTTAAACTCGTGCTCAAATGATAGCAATTATGACTCTATCTCTTTTTCACAATATCAAAATACGGCAGCGAATATCCCTGCATCTCCACCTGTTTTCCGCTCCGGCAGATTTCATAATGATTGGATCGGTTGCCGGAATAGATGCTGATATAGATGATTCGGATCAAATCCCGGACAGATTCCACCGGCACCTCCGTAACCGGCATCTTATCCCTGTCTCCTAATAAATTTACAACATACTCATTGATATTCCTGCGGGAAAAGCGGCTTTGGTTCTTTCTCTTTAACGCTTCTTTATATAATAGCCTGTCCGCCTCACTCATCTGCACCTGATTCGAGAATCCGCTGATGGTATCCATTTTCTTCGTGACAGGAATTGTCTGGATCGATTCCGGTGAAATATAGTCTTGCGGATACAGAGAAAACAGCCCTTCGAAGGATTCTTCCTCTCCGCCGTTCAGCTGCTGCACATAAAGATCCAGTATTTTGGACAGCTTCCCTTCCAGATTATTGCCGGTTGCCAGCAGAAACCGCGCCCTCATCACCGCACTGCGCATATATCGCGCATGCTTTCTGTCAATTTCATCTATGATATCATCCAGACGATAGAAGGAGGACTTAATATCAATCAGCATGGCGATTACCTCATCATATGCCTTCTCCTGATCCGTAGTCTCCTCCACCTCCATGTAACCTGCCACCGCACGTTCCATGATCTCTGTGCTTTCCATGATCCGCCCAATCTGCTCTATGATCGCTGTCCGAAAATAGGAAATGTTCTCACTGGTCTTCATTCTCAGATATGCCTTTGATCCGATATTCTTGTGATACTCGAAGAAGTGATCTAAGATTTCTTCCGCGTCCATATCATTCGTCTGCTGATCCATGTGCCGCTTGATGCTGGCGTTCAGCTTCTTTAACTCTGATAAAAGACGTTCTGTATTCTCCTGTACACCCTTAATGATCAATTCATAAGGTTTACCGTACAGTTCCTCGTTCTGTAAACTCGCATGAATCTGCGAGATAATCCCCTGATACTCCGCCTCTTCCTCCCGAATGATGCGATTCATGCTGTCAATCACAGGAATCGCATATTCACACAAAATCACATTAATCTGGTGATTTGTCTCCTGCTCGTATTCTATCCAGCCGCACTTCTTCAGTACGGCTATGACTCCGTTTGCCTTCTCTCTCGCATCGGATATATAGATTTCATCGTCAAAGCTCATCTCCGTATCATCGGCTTCGAAGTAGTCCGTCAATTCTTTGACTACGATATCCCGGTTCACTCCATAGGAGATTTCCGGCTTGAAAGCATTGAAAAGCTGCATAATACAGTCTGCATACTCGCGCCGGTATTTACTTGTCAGCGGCTTAAAAAAATCGGCCGGTAGAATGTCGAATAAGGTTTTCATGACGATTATAATGATTCCTTCCTGCCGGCTTGCTTCATTGCCGATTATACCGTTTACTATAGTCTGTCAAATCAATTATATCTAAAATATATTGCTTGCGCAACTACTCTTATCGGAGCTGCTGCCTTTTTGTAACGCGGCGAAATAAAATACCCATCTACTGTAGCTTTCCTGCAGATTAAAT
>CALDLG010000047.1 GCA_937910785.1 uncultured Lachnospiraceae bacterium
TTTACGCCTTCCATAATCTTTTCGGTCGGAATCTGCCTCCCGATCACGCCGGTAGAAGCCACCAATACGGCATCTTCCGGGATCTGCAGATATTCCGCTGCCGCCTGCGCGGTCTGCCTGCAGCATTCATATCCCTGGGAGCCCGTACAGGCATTGGCAATTCCCGCATTCGCAACGACCGCCTGCGCATAAGGTGAATGCGCCACCACCTCTTTATCCCAGATAACCGGAGCGGCTTTGACGATATTACTCGTAAAAACGCCGGCCGCCACACATGGTTTCCGGCTGTAAATGAGCGCCATATCCTTCCTGTTCTGATATTTGATGTTAGCCTCCACTCCCGCCGCTTCAAAGCCTTTTGCCGCGGTTACGCCGCCTTCAATAACCTTCATAACTCTCAGTCCCTTCCATATTCTTTTCGCTCAATATCATCACCATTTTTATTCCATATTGAATCTGGTGATGTTATCCTCATTCAGCACAAAATCATAATAATTCAGGTCTTCCCGTCCTGTCCAGCCTATTTGTTTCCAAAAAGCGTTCCCCACATCATTCTTCGTAAACGCGATCAGGGATACTTTATTAATATGCGCTTCTTTCAACGCGTTCATGCAGAATACGACCATCTCCTTACCGATTCCGCGCATTCTGTATTTTTCAGCCACGCAGACATGGTACAGGCATCCCCGCCTTCCGTCATGTCCGCAAAGAATGGATCCGGCCACCCTGCCGTCCTCGACGGCAACCACACTCAATCCGGGATTTCTTTTAAGGAAAGCCTCCACACCTTCTCTGGAATCATCCACGCTCCTGATTCCGAATCCCCGGATCGTCATCCAGAGACTGCGTACTTCATCGTAATCTTCTATCGTCATCGCCCGTATCACGCCGCTTCTCCTGTCATTTCTTTTCTGCCGGTAAACATGATCAGTACCCATTTAAGGAAACTCCGGCAAATAATACCTTTTTATTCTACCATACTCTTTTCATCTTTCAATAGACATTCTGCCGAAAAGAACGTCTTAATCATACACCCATCCTGCATAATATACAATACTTTTTAATATTTATTCATAAACAATGTATGAACATCCATTTTAGAACGAATAAAATGCATAATTTTACACTTGCATTCTTCTTTTGATTGTTGTATATTGTTGGAAGAACAATTTTACCATCGATTACAATATTACAGATCTGGAGGAACTATCATGAAAGAAAAAGTTGTGCTTGCCTATTCCGGCGGACTTGATACAACCGTTATCATTCCCTGGTTAAAGGAAAATTTTGATTACGAAGTCATCTGCGTCTGCGGAAACTGCGGACAGGGAGAAGAACTCGACGGCCTGGAGGAAAGAGCTTTATCAAGCGGCGCTTCCAAATTGTATGTGGAGGACCTGACCGATGAATTCTGCAATGATTTTATCATTCCCTGCGTACAGGCTCATGCCGTTTACGAGAACAAATATCTGCTCGGTACCTCGATGGCAAGACCCGTAATCGCCAAAAAACTGGTGGAAGTTGCCCGCAAGGAAGGCGCAACGGCAATCTGTCATGGCGCAACCGGCAAAGGAAATGATCAGATTCGTTTTGAGCTTGCAGTAAAGGCGCTTGCACCCGATTTAAAGATTATCGCCGCATGGAGAAATGAGAAATGGACCTTAAATTCCCGCGAGGAAGAGATCGAATACTGCCGTAAGCACGGTATCAATCTCCCGTTCTCGGCCGACAGCAGCTACAGCCGTGACCGCAACTTATGGCATATCAGCCATGAGGGACTGGAACTGGAAGATCCCGCCAATGAGCCGAACTTCGAACATCTGTTAGTGCTTGGCACGACACCGGAGAAGGCCCCGGATGAGGGTGAATATGTCACCATGACTTTTGAAAAGGGCATTCCGACATCCGTAAACGGCAAGAAGATGAAAGTATCTGAAATCATCTCCGTTCTGAACGAACTCGGCGGAAAGCATGGCATCGGTATCGTCGATATCGTGGAAAACCGCGTTGTCGGCATGAAATCCCGCGGCGTCTATGAAACCCCCGGCGGAACAATCCTGTATGAAGCGCATCAGCAGCTGGAAGAACTGATTCTTGACCGCGACACTTATGCGTTAAAGGCGGATCTTGGCAATAAATTCGCCCAGATCGTGTACGAAGGAAAATGGTTTACCCCGCTTCGGGAAGCGGTACAGGCTTTCATCGAATCGACCCAGAAATATGTTACCGGTGAAGTGAAATTCAAGCTTTACAAAGGCAACATCATCAAGGCCGGCACAACTTCTCCGTATTCCCTGTATAACGAAAGCATCGCTTCCTTTACGACAGGAGATCTGTACGATCATCATGATGCGGAAGGCTTTATCAATCTGTTCGGTCTTGCCTGCAAGGTGCGCGCCATGAAAATGCAGGAAGCGGAAGACACATCCAAAAACTGAAACATGAAACAGCGTAAACTCACAGACTGAAACGGAAACGGAGGATTCCGATGGGCGTTATCTCCTATATTATTCTTTATCTGGCAGTCATCAATCTGACAGGATTTCTGATGATGGGAATCGACAAGCGGAAGGCAAGAAAAAGAGCCTGGCGGATTCCCGAAGCCACGCTGTTCGTGATCGCTCTTGTAGGAGGAAGCCTCGGAACGACGATCGGAATGCATGTTTTTCATCACAAAACGCGACATTGGTATTTTCTCTACGGGATGCCTGCGATCCTGTTACTACAGATCGCTGTCGTCGTTATTTTAATCTATTCACCGATCCAGTTTGCGATCATATAAAAAAGGCCGTACAGGCGAAAATGCTCCTGTACGGCCTTTTATTCTTTTTACGGTTCAGGTGTCAAAAGGTGTGATATAAAACTTTTATTGGCAGATTACAGTCCTCTCACCGCCGCTTTCAGCTGATTCATATCGATCGGCTTCGCGACATGCGCATTCATGCCGGCTTCGAGAGCATCCTTTACGTCCTCCGAGAAGGCGTTTGCCGTCATGGCGATGATCGGTATGGTTCCGGCCTGCGGATGTCCGCTCTGCCGTATCGCTTTCGTCGCATCATATCCGTTCATGACGGGCATCTGAACATCCATCAGAATCAGATCATAATATCCTGACTCCGACTGCTCGAACTTTTCAACCGCTTCTTTTCCGTTCTTTGCCCATTCACAGTCCGCCCCCGCCATCTTTAACAGTTCCATCAGAATTTCCACATTCAGCTCAATATCCTCGGCTGCGAGAATATGCTTTCCTGCCAGAATATCATCGTCCTCTTCTTTATCCTCTTTTGCGCCGCTTTTACCCTTCAGGTTCTCCACAAGATTCCTGAAATTGCTTAAAAAGAACGGTTTGGACATAAACCCGTCAATTCCTGCCTCAGCGCCCGCTCCTTCGACTTCATTCAAATCATAGGCGGACAGAATCATAATCGGCACATCGGAAGGCACAATTTCCCGGATGCGGCCGGCGGTTTCGATACCGTTGAGATCCGGCATCTGCCAGTCGATCAGCACCAGATCATATCCCTTTCCTTCGTTCTGAGCCTTCTTCGCCATATCTACCGCAGGAATGCCACCCGGTGCGTATTCGATCCGAACACCGGTATCTTCCATGGCATACCGGATTCCCCTGCAGATATCTTCTTCATCATCCACCACAAGCATTTTGAAAATTCCATGCTTTTTCCAGAAATCCGGATCTACCTCTTCCTCCTTGATACGAAGCTCCAGGTCAAGCGTAAAAGTGCTTCCCATGTCAGGCTCGCTTTCCACGCTGATCGTGCCGCCCATAAGATCTACCAGATTCTTCGTAATCGCCATGCCAAGTCCTGTTCCCTGTATGCCGAGCGTTTTGCTCGTCGTCTCACGGCTGAACGGCTGGAAAATCGTCTCCAGATATTCCTTGGACATACCGATTCCGTTATCGCTGATTACGAAACGGAAAAGGGCATAATTTTTCTTACGCTGCGGCAGCTGTCTGACAGTCATCTCCA
Source organism: uncultured Lachnospiraceae bacterium (assembly GCA_937910785.1). Lineage (GTDB taxonomy): Bacteria > Bacillota > Clostridia > Lachnospirales > Lachnospiraceae > UBA3282. The sequence goes on from CALDLG010000047.1 coordinate 3,990, forward strand.
CCTTACCGTTTTCCGGCGTGTATTTCAGGGCATTGGAAATGATATTGATCAGGATCTGATTGAGGCGGAGCTTATCGCCCTGCACCTCTTCATTGCAGATATCCTGAACATATATTTTGAACTCCTGCTGCCTTGCTTTGGCCTGAGGCTGCATCATCGCCATCAGCTCCTCAACGATATGCGCAAGACTGATCTCCGTAATGTTCAGCGTAGTCTTACCGCTTTCGATCTTGCTCATATCAAGCACATCGTTGATCAAACCGAGCAGATGCTGACTGGAAGACGAAATCTTTCTCGTATACTCCTGTACCTTATCCGGATTATACGCATCCCTCTGTAAAAGAGCCGAAAAACCCACGATCGCGTTCATCGGCGTGCGGATATCATGACTCATATTGCTTAGAAAGGCGCTCTTTGACTCATTTGCCGATTTTGCTATTTCCAGCGCTTCCGTCAATGTCCGTTGATTTTGTTTTTCCTGTGTGCGGTCAGACAAAACGGCAACGTAGCGTTGTGAATCGTTTATTGATGTTATGTAAATCGTACAGGCAAACCACCGATGCTCGCCGCTCTTTTTGTGTATCCATTCTCCCTCCCAGGAAACGGCTCCGTTCTCTTCCAGTTCTTTTATCTGACAATCCATCTTTTCCCTGTCAGGAACCTGAAACTGATTCAGCACGCGAAGATCGGCGCCTGCCTCTTCCTTCGGTATTCCAAGCACCCGCTCCACATTAGGGCTGATATACTCTATCGCATGGTCATTCGTTCGATACATCAGAAAAACATCATTCGTATTGTTGGCGAGAATGCTGAAAAGCTGTTCCCTGTACCGGAGATCGCCCTCCTTTTCCATCAGTCTGCGGTGCGACCGCTGTCCCGCATAAATAAACAATCCGGCTACGATAAAAATACCCGCAAACAGAAACAGAAAGGTCTGAGAGCTTTTCAGGATATCATTTGCATTTTTCATAATGACGGAATCCGGTATGACCACGAAAACATACCAGCCGTCGGAACCTTCAATCGGCGTATAGGCGAAAATGTGATCCTGCTGCCTGAAATGAAAGCGGCTGACACCTTCCTCCCCGCGCGCCATACATTCCCGGACATACTGTATCTCCTTCTCTTCGTTCCCGGAATCCGACAGCATATCCAGCATATTACTGATATCATGGCTGCCATCCTTATGCTGGGAACAGATCAGCACATCTCCCCTGGCGTTCACGACATGGCTGCTGCCCACACCATCATAAAAGGAAAGCATGAATTCATCCTCTACGGCGGATATGCTCCTCCCGACCTCTGCAATTCCGCTCGTTCCGTCCGCAAACGTAAAACGCTGGTAAGCGCCCATCATCCTCTGTCCTGATTCGTCTATATAAGGCTCCAAAAGACCTCTGTCCGCCATTCCTTCAAAGGCTTCAAGCCTTTCCGCATCCAGCTCTTCCACACCGCTGTCATCCCCGAAATATAAAACGGCATGGTCCAGATCCACCACTCGGAAATTAGTATCCTCATCCGCAAAGATATCCATCGTATTAATGATCACCGTTTTGTCATCGGATACACGCTGAGAAAGAATCCTCGCAACTCTTGTAAGAATCTGAAGATCTTTCTCAATGTAGACTTCGAACGCATGCCCGCCCTGATCAGTCACTTCCATAATTTCCGAAACAGTCTGATTCCAGAGAGCTTCCCTGATCCTGTTGATGTGGTAAAAAATACCAGCGGCCGACAACACTGCCACAGCGATGATCGGAAGAATCATTTTCACCAGTCTTTTATTCTTTTTCATAGCACTTCTGTCATATCCCCTTTATCCCAAATGTGCAAAACTACTATTATTATAACATATGCAGACGATTTGTAACAGACCCTTTTTACATGAGGCAGGCGGGTATGGGACAGATCCCGGCACGATAATCGGAGGGATAAAAGCAGATACGCAAAAGGACTATGGCATCTGTCTTATGCCATAGCCCCCATTTCTTTGTTCGAATGTCAGATTGTCACGATAATTCCGCCGTCGTTAGCATACATGCTGCTGATACCTGCCGTATCCATCACAATGATGTCTTTGACCTCTGTTCTGGAAAGCAGCTCCTTTCTGACAAAGGCGGCTCTGTCCGGACAGTTGCAATGGGATATCATCAGGGTCCTGTCCGCCATATCCGGCACTTCCGACACCATAATATCCGTCAGTTTGATGATCGCTTTCTTCATGCCGACCGCCTGACTCTTCTGTTTGATAACGCCATGATCTCCATACATGATCGGCTTGATATTCAGCGTGGATACGACCATCGCCTTCACGCCGGTGAGCCTGCCGTTCTTTCTGAGCGTTTCCAGATTATCGAGAATAAAATAGGTTTTCATTTCCTCCCGAAAAGCCTCCAGCCCTTTCACCGTATCCTCGAAGGAAAGCCCCTCCTCCTGAAGCTCCATCGCTTTCAGCGCATACTGTGTCTCCCCGCTGCTTGCGGACTGGGAATCGAGAATAAAAATATTTTTCTCCCCGTACTGCTCATGATAAAGATTTTTTCCAAGTACGGCGCTGTTATAACTGCCGCTCAGCTGCGCGGATAAGGTAATGACGAAAATGTTCTCCGCCTCGGTACGGTAAGCCTCCATATATTTCTCAGGCGACGGACAGGAAGATTTGGGGCAGGTAGGACAGACCGCAACCTGTGCAAGAAACTCCGCCTGATCAAAGCTCTCATCGTCCATAATCTGATAATCGCCCACTTCCAGTCCCAGCGGGATAAATTCAAACCGTCCGTCATGACGATACGCTTCGGGTAATTCACAACAACTGTCTACTACAATTTTGTATTTCATAAGGCCTCCGCAACTATTCCATATGGTTTTGATTACTACTTATGATAACACAAGTTGCCATGTTCTGTAAATAGGGTTTTCCATTTTTTCCGCACCGGCTCTTTTTCCGTACCGGCACGCGCAAATTGCAATAAATCCATTGACAGGCGGGGGCAGACTGTGATTAAAATAGTGTGAAGAGATCTTCCAAGGCGCCTGACAAGGCGCTGCCTGAGGAAATCTGCGATTTGTTATAAGAAAGGCATGAATATCAATATGACTTCTTTCAAAATAAAAAATGTAAAACAATTTATGGGAAAATTCCTGAATTCCGAAGCATTTGACTCTTTTCTTGTGGAAGAGGCTTCCATCAGCACCTATAACACGTTTCTGATAGACGGCCGGCAGAACCGGGATTTCTATACGACGGAGGAATGGGAGGACAAAGAAATCCGGCCCTATGATTTCTCCGAATGGAAAACACTCCGGCCGGTCTGCTATTCCCTCATCAGGGGACGCCGGACTCCCGGCTCCTTCAAGTTCGTGCTCCATCTCATTCCGGATTACGTTCCTTCGATTCTGAAGGGGGGCGATACCGGCATTACGCCGCAGCAGATCAAAGCCCTCGTCCTGACCGTCAGATACGACGGGACCGGCCTGACACTGATCACCGGCACCTCCCTCCATACGTTTCTTCCGGATAAAAGCGCCGATGAACTGTGGGATAAGGCAATGGCCCGTTTTCTCGACAGACGGGAAATCGAATATCAATAAATTTCCGGAAATCCCGTCAGAAAATATAATAATACCCTCCGTAATACATTCCGTAATCAACCGCCGCCATGATCAGAGAAAAGCCAAGCATAATCAGAATGATCAGAACGGAACCAAAATCATATTTAAAGTTCCCCGTTTTTGCACGCTTTCCCGTACATCCGATCAGGATCTCAGAATCAGGACCACCGGCCAGAGCTCGAAAATAATTCCATAATTCAGAAAAGGCAGCGCCATTCGGAGAAGGAAAAGAATTCCGTATAAAACGAGTACAAGTCCGCAGGTAATCGTACCGACCCTGTGCGTGCGCACCGCTTCCGGTTCTCCTTCCGTTCTTTTGCAATCCGTTGCTTCCATCATTTCTGACATTTCCGTCGTTTTTATCTGTTCGTTCATGATTTCTGTCACACTCCCTTCTGCCCGGTCAGGACACTACCGCATGTTCCCGCCGTTTTGGGCAGGATTATCCACAACCTCTACCTGTTCGATACGTTCTACCGGTACCGCCGCTTCCGGATAGCCGGCAGAGCCTGCCGTATTCTGCCCCATTCCTGACATATTCGCTTCCTCTCTGCCCCGGTTTCCGGACGGCCGATCTGTTTTTTTGCCATCCTCCAGCCGATCCAGCGCCTCTTTTTTTCCCTGAATCAATTTGATACCGAACCAGATAATGATAACAGCGACAATTACTCTGGGTACATCATTGGAAATAATTCCGGTAATGCGGGAGAGATACTCGTAGTAAAAATCATTCCCCACAATATGCCGCAGCATGCGGAAGAAAGACTGCCATAACATCGTAATGCCCAGCAGAATCATAATAACCGCCAGCGCTTTCCGGTATTTTCCCGCGACAGCGTCCCGGACAGATTCCGCTTCCTCCCCTCTCAGTCCGAAAAGATAATCGTCCTCAAGCCGGTAAAACTCCTCGTCGCTCAACGCCCCCATATTATTCGCATGGAAAAATCCGTATACCCAGATTACAAACGGCACAAACGCCATGACGCCGACCTGCGTATACCCTGCCACCATAGAGCTTACCGCAAAAAGGCTTAACAGACTGACACCCGTTTTCATAAACCCAAAATACATCTCTCCCGCTCCGGGAAGAAAGGAAAAACAAAATAATAAAAATCGATTTTTCTTCTTTTTCATAAATCATAGCCCTCCGTTCCAACTAATTCATTCAGTCTTCCGTTTAACGCGCTGCAAAGTCCGTCCAGTCGATTGCTGAACCTGCTCAGAAAATTTCCCTGCCCCGGCGTCTTTTCCCCGGAAGTCCCGTTTTCCGAAAACGCTTCATCCTGCCATTCCAGACGTTCTCCGGCTCTGCCGCTCTCCTCCGGGCGGACATTCTCCGGCACGATCAGGACAAGGCACAAAGCCGCCGCAGTCGCCGCAATGACCTTCATGCTGTAGGAAAACAACGCCAGATTTCTGGCCCGCTTTCTTTTCCTGCGAATCCGATCGATGATCTCATCCCGGAATCCCTTCGGGGGCCCCATCATCGGCTCTGCCTCGACTGAGGCAATCAGTTCCTGCAATGCCTCATCCGACAGGTATGCCGGTCCAGTCCGGTCCGCGCTTCTATACTCCGCGCAGCTTCTGATGTTGTTTCCGCTGTTTTTCATCTCATTCATGCGCTGTTCTCCTTTCCGTATATTTTCCGCAGCATGCTGCGCGCCCGATAGATCTGTGTCTGCACCGTCTTGACTTTCATCCCTCTGCTTCCCGCTATTTCCCTGACATCCATCTCGTCATAATAATAGGCTTTGGCGATCTCGTCATAAGGCTTTTTCAGCCGTCTGCAGTGCATCAGCAGCATTTCCTTTGTTTCCTGTTCCATGCAGACAGCTTCCGGCGACTCCGACATATCTGCTTCCATCCCGCTTTCCAGATAAATATCTTCGGTAGGAATGCTCTTTCTTCCGGAATGGGACATATAATCGATACATTTGTTCGTCGCGATTCTGCAAAGCCATGCCTTCGGATTGCTGCCGTCAAAGCTCCGGATATGCTCATATGCAGAGAGGAAGGTTTCCTGTGCCAGATCCTCGGCGGCAAAATAATCCGCTGTCATCTTATAACAAATGGAAAAAACAAGCTTCTGATAAGAATCGATCAGCGCCGTTATCTGTTCTTCCGCGTATATATGCCCCGCCTCCCCTCTGTTTTCTGCATCTTCACTAATTAGAACGGAAAAGGCCTTTTCATGTCTTCAACTTTTTTCAATTTTTCAAAAATTTTACTTCCGGAACATATACTGGTACTTTCTGCTCTGGAAACGGATGATTTCTCCAATCCTTCTCTTTTCCGCTCCCTGATAGTCCGCCCCGCCGCTCATGCCGTTTACCATATCCCGAACCGCATTGATCATCTCGTTTGCCGGGAAGTCGAATTTCAAATGCCTGTCAAAAGCTTCATTTGCGGCTTTCAGCTGCTCATCGAAATTTCCGGAAAAAGGTTCCGCCACGATGGCATGATAACATTCCACCATACCTTTTTCCGGCGGACATGTATTTTTCGTATCTGAAAAAAGCGCCTGGGCCATATCAAAAACAGGCGCCGGAGCGTATTCCTTCTTCTCCGTATCATACAGCAGCATAATGTTCCCCGTATGACGTCCTACATTCAGAAAGAAGGCATCCAGCTCCAGAAGTCTGGTCAGATAAACGCCAAAATCCCGCAGTCCCGTAAGATTTTCCACCAGCTTCACCGTATATAAAATGCGTTCCTGCACCCCCTCGATCCGCCTAAGCATTTCCGCAAGTCCGAAACTCGTGTAATTCCGGGAAAGACGCTCCAGTGAAATCAGCTCTTCTTTTTCCTTCTTAAATTCCTGACAACGGCATCCTCTGTACTGCTGCTCCTTATATGTAATCGTAACAGGCTCATATTCTATGAATCGTTCCATGTTGGAATGCTTCAGGAGGTTTGACACGACCACCTCCGCCAGACTCTCAAATCCGAGCCGGTCAGCCTTGTACCAGTAACCGTCCTGCTTCCACTTCAGCTGGCTGCCAAGAGAAGAATGCTCTGCGCTGGTCACGATATATTCTTTGGAAATTTCGATTGTACTCATAAAAACCGCCCCCCTTACGCTTTATAATATCTGATTTTGATCCACTGGATATCTTCCGCCATCCTGCCGCCTGTCTTCTCAACGATCGCGAACGGGTCATAATCTGAAAGCTCCAGATCCTCCAAAATCAGATCCAGGTCTTCCCTCGTCCGCGGAAAACAGCGGCTCTCCAGAAATGCCTCAAAGTCCTCCCAGTCCGGCGCCGCCTTAATGCCAAAAGCCCTGTGCAGCAGATCATCCGTTTCGTTAAGAACCTCTATTTTCTTTTCCTCCCGATTCACAAGCATCACGCTGCAGCAGTCCTCCCCGCACATAAACTCCATGCGCATCGGATATTCCGCCGCATCGATTCCCACAAAAGCTTTGTTCAGCCTTTCCCACGACTTCTCCGTATTATAGTTTTCCTTCTCTCTCTCGTTGTTCTGGTTCAGATAGCCCGACAACACCTGTCTGGAAATTCCGTACTCCTTCGCCAGCGCCGTAACCGTTGCCCCCGTCTCGTGCCGCTCCCTGATAATCTTCACATCCTCGGCCGAAAGCGCAGGCTTCCTGCCCGCTCCCCGTTCGTTTTTTGCCATAGATCCCTCTCCCTTCTTTTTCGTCAGCGTCTTCCATATACGTGAAATCTCTCTTTCTTCTAGCATAAAACGAAAAAAGGGAAGTGTCAACAAATTAATTCGTGGACAATCATAATTTTTGTACCGCCAAAAGCCGCCGCCGGACGGACGGGACCGCACATATTTTCTTTGGAGGCACGCTTTCGCTCCGTGAAGAGTCGCAGCGGTACTAGGCTCAAATGCAGCATAGCTGCCTTTTCGCCAAGGACCGGCGCTCTTCAAGGACCTCCGCCAGAAATTATGTGCGATCCCGTCCGTCCGGCGGCGGCTCTCGCAAGAACCAGCCGGCTTTCTTTTTACGATTTCATCTTAGGCTTGAAAATGAGGCTCGCCAGATATCCGAAAACGAGCGCCGCACTGCATCCGACCGCGCCGTTCGTAAAGCCTCCTTTGAAAAGACCGATAAAACCGTCCTTATCGATGGCCTCTCTGACGCCTTTCATCAGAATATTGCCATATCCTAACAACGGTACGCCCGCTCCGGCTCCCGCATATTCCATCAGGGGCTCATACAGGCCGACCGCGCTGATCACCGCGCCGAGACAGACGAGCAGTACCATAATTCTGCCCGGCAGCATCTTTGTCTTTTCCAGTAAAATCTGCACCAGCGCACAGATCAGCCCACCTACCCAAAAAGCATTTACATAATCCATTTGCATGACCTCACTTTGTTTCACTGTCAATAGTAATCCCTTTTATTTTCTGCAATATTCTGTTTGCTATGCACAAATTATGTATTCCATTCCGGACTGACCCGAAACTTTTCCCAAATAAAATCAAGCATCTTTCTTTCCCATTCTGTATAATGAGTGAAGAACAGTTGAAACGGAGGAATGAGCCGATGGCCAAATGGCAGGAACTGATACTGAAAATGATCGAAGAAATAGATCTGCATATTAAAAGAAATGATCCGGAAACGTTGTCATTGCATTACCTTTCCGAAAAATCCGGCTATTCCGAATTCCATCTTTCCAAAAAGTTCCGGGAAATTTCGGGAATGCAGCTCCGGGATTATCTGCGATATCGGAGATTGGCATTTGCACTGAAAGAGCTCCGGGAAACCGAAAAGGGAATTCTGGAGATCGCTCTGGCATACGGCTTTTCTTCCCATGAGGCTTTCACGCGTTCCTTCAAAGAAGCTTACGGCATTACCCCCAGCGAATATCGCAGAAATCCAGGGCCCGTCGCGCTTCGCACGATCCTGAAGCCCCTCGACTGTTACTTATCGGAAACAGAGGAGGTAAATACTGTGAAAAATAAATTTTTCACAGGCGAATTTGTGCTTACGCCCAAATATCGCGTGTTGAGTAAGAATGGAGGGTTACGATGAAAGATTGCAAACAGAAAATCAAAACCTATTTTGTAACGATTCCGGCGCACAAATTTCTGCATATCAAAAACTACGAGAGCGTCGGATACTGGGACTTCTGGCAGAAACAGAGTCTCATCCCCGGACAGGACTGTGAAACAATCTGCGGTTTATTAGACGGCATCAGTGGAAAATTAGACGATATGGGCGGCGGGGAGGCCAACGGCGGAAGCGGCCAGATTATGGCATACATCAACGATCCCTCCGGTCGGATCTGCAGCTGGGGAATTCCCCTCGCGGAATGCTATGGCGTGCGCCTTCCGATCGATTATGCCGGTGAAGTTCCTCCTCAGATGCTCCTGATCGATGTGCCTGAAGGCGAATATCTTGTTTTCGAACACGAGCCTTTTGATTATGAAAAAGAAAACCAGATCGTGGAAGAAAAGATCGAAGCCGCCATGAAATCCTATGATTATGCTGCTTCCGGCTATTGTCTCGACACCACCCCCGGCAGAATCTTTTACTTCTATCATGACCCGGAGCGATTTTTTAAATATGTCCGGCCGGTGAAAAAGACATCCTGATGGAAATCTGAAACAACACTCTATTCGAAATGCTGCGCGAAATCTGCGATTTCTGCCACGATTTCACGCAGCATTCTGTTCTCGCAGGGCAGAATGACATCCGCATATTTTTCATAAAGAGGCACCCGCTCATCATAAAGCGAACGTAAGCTCTGCCCATCCCGCAGGGCGACGCCCCGCTCGCTCAGATCACCGAGCCTTTCGCAGATCGTCTCATAAGACAGCTGCAAATAAATCACCGTGCCAATCCGTCCAAGGTGTTCCATCGCCTTTTGTCCGTAAATTGCGCTTCCGCCGGTTGCGATCACGGCCCCGTCGGCCTCCAGAGAGGCATTGACCTCTTCTTCTATCCGAAGAAAACCCTCCAGCCCCTCCTTTTCAAGAATCTCATGCAGCAGCTTTCCCTGTCGTTTCTGTATCACCAGATCGGAGTCCAGAAAAGCGCGGCCAAGCCTTTTGGCCAGCACGACGCCGACCGTACTCTTGCCCGCGCCCGGCATGCCGGTCAGAATAATATTTTTTTTCATATCCATCTCTTTTTCCATCATCCGAGATAAGCGATGACTTCCACTTCACACAGGACATCTTTCGGAAGCTGCTTTACCGCAACACAGCTTCTGGCCGGTTTTTCGGTAAAATACTTCTCGTACACCGCGTTGAATGCGGCAAAATCAGCCATTTCAGCAAGAAAACAGGTCGTCTTCACTACGTTTTCGTAGCCCGTTCCCGCTGCCTTTAAGATTTCACCGACATTCTTCATCACCTGCTCCGCCTGCTGCGTAATATTTTCTCCGGTAATCTCTCCGTTTGCCGGGTCAATCGGAATCTGTCCGGATGCAAAAAGCATCTTATCGACGATAATTCCCTGTGAATATGGCCCGATCGCCGCCGGCGCCCTGTCTGTGGCAACTTTTTTTAACATGTTCTTCTCCGCCTTTCTGAATTATTTATTGATGGTACAAACGGTTCCCGCCTGTCCGGCATGCAGTTATAAACCACCTGCCGGAGCCTGCTCAAACCGCACCTTCACATAGAATCCCCGGTCGTTCTCGATGATCTCCAGAACCTCGCCTTCCCGCTCTGTCATCCTTTCGGTAAAGGGAAAATTTCCGGACATCGCAAGCGACGGGTTGATCGTATAATAATAATTACTTGGAAGCACGCCCTCCGTCACCGTAACATGATCGCCCTCTTTGAGAAGACCGGGACGCTCCATCTTAAATTCCATTTCGCGCATTGCTTTTCCTCATACATCTTATCTTTACATAAATATATAAATCAGTATAGCATAAAAAGTCAGGAAAAATCCATTCTCCTTTTCAGAGTTTTCGAACCTCCCTGTCGAACGTAAAGATCCCGTTCACTTCCTCTTCCACGTCGGAAAGCTGCGTATAGACCGCGGCGCAAAGTCCTTCCGGTATCTGCGCCTCCATTCTGCGCATCCTCTCGTGATACGCGGCCCTCAGCCCCTCCCTGTCCTTATGGATTCCGTAACCGTACAGCTTCCTGCAGGCGCTGTGCCCCGGAATGCGCAGGGAATAGCCGCCAAACTCCGATAAAACGGTGGCCCTTTTCTTCTCCGGCGCGAATTTTAACCGGAAGAAATAATGGTGAATGCTCTGCATATCGCCGCCGCCCTGATCAAACCAGCCGCTGGCCTGATCGATCAGCCGGCTGGAATCGCACTTCCTTACAAGCTCCGTCATCTTCTTCGCGTGAAACTGTCCCCATCCCTCGTTAAAAATCACCCATACCGCAATGCTCGGATGACCTTTCAGTATCCGGATCGTCTCTTTCACCTCGCGAACAAACTCCGCCCTTCCCCTTTGATCGGCGCGGGACAGAAGTCTCAGACAGGTATCCGGAATATTGCACCGCTTTCTGGAAAAAAGCGTTGCCGCGTAAGTCACGAACCAGTGCTTATAATAAGAACCGCCGTTCACCATATCCTGCCATACGATCATGCCGAGCCGGTCGCAATGATAATACCACCGCTGCGGCTCGATCTTGACATGCTTTCTGAGCATATTGAAGCCCATTTTCTTCATTTCCATAATATCAAAGACAAAAGCCTCGTCGGAGGGCGCCGTATACAATCCGTCCGGCCAGTAACCCTGATCGAGCACACCGTTCTGAAACCGTGCCTGTCCGTTCAGGCAGATGCGCGGAATCCCGGCCTCGTCCTTTTCCACCGAAAAGGTGCGAAGCGCAAAATAACTTTCTACCGTATCCTCTCCCATCTCAACCGTAAAATAATACAGCCAGGGCATTTCACACGTCCAGAGCTTACAGTCCGGAAGGGCTATCGTAATCTCACGATTGGAAAAACCGCTGGCTTCCGCCAGACAGTTATCCGAAGAAGAGCCTGCCGGTTCCACCGGACTGCTGTCTCCGGAAACGCCTCCGTCTTCTCCGGCCGCTCCCTGATACAATGCCGGCTTCCGAATCCGGATTTTCACCGGCGCTGCGGCATCCCCGCGCACCGTAATCCGCACGCTCCCGCTCCTGCAGTCCGGCAGTGAAAGCAGGGGCTCCGTCAGCAGTTCCTTCACATAGCAGGCCGGCACATACTCCATCCAGACGGTCTGCCAGATACCGCTCTGCGCCGTATAGAACATGCCTCCCCGCTTCAGCTTCTGCTTACCCCTTGCGTGATAAGAAGTGTCGCTTAAATCCCGTACGGCAAGCGCCAGCTCGTTTTCTACGGCCGCGGATTCTTCCGCCCCCGCACTGCCTCCTGCACACTGCGTCCCCAGACAGTATTCCGTAATATCCGCCGAAAAGGGAAGGTATCCTCCCATATGCCGCGCCGCCTCCTGCCCGTTGACATACACAAGACAGGCCTGATCCACCGCGCCGAAGTGCAGAATCAGCCGGAAACCGCGCCGCAGCTTATCCGAATCCACAGACAGACCGGTACGGTACCACAGATATTCCTCCGGCCGCAGCTGCCTGCCCACCCCGGACAAAACGCTTTCCGGCGAAAAGGGCACAAGAATTTTACCGTCATATCCCTCCGGTTTCCGAAATTTCTCCGTTATCGCATAATCCCAATAACCGTTTAGATTAACATAACTCTTCCTCTTCAGCAGCGGACGGGGATACTCCTGCAGCACATGGCCGGCGTCAACCTCCCGTCCCCAACGCGTATATAACTGTTCCATACGAATCATCATGCCTTTCTCTCAGCCTGTAACGTCAATATTCTCAGAATCCTGTCATAGCTCTCCGGCCTGTGCGGAAAGGTACACTTCGTGCAATCCTTAATCCGCCTGCCATTTCCTTCCGAATACGCCGGATTTCCCGGACATTTTTCGATCAGATAAAAGGGGCAGTAACAAAACAGGCAGTTAAAATCATCCAGCCCTTCATGACAGGGAAAATAGCGGCATGCCCTGTTCTCAAAAAAACGATGCGAATTCTCCATTGCTCTCTCCGTTTCTTTTCGCGTCAACTCACATGATTCTGCTTTGCGGAATCTCAAATCACGCTATATTTTTCCGAAAATCCTGCTATAGCCATATCCGAGCGGGATATCCGCCATCCGGGCAAGCTTTCTGCGCTCCTGAAAATCATCCGCAGCCCGGTTGGGACAGTCC
>CALDLG010000048.1 GCA_937910785.1 uncultured Lachnospiraceae bacterium
CTATGACCCTCTGCTTGTAAGGCAGATGCTCTCCCAGCTGAGCTAAGATCCCATTCGACTGCGGGTTGTCCATTTCCGTCAACCCGCTTTGCTAGTATACAATTTTTTATACCATTTTGTCAAGTGGTTTTCCCAAATTTTGTAGAAAATTTTCTCCCCTATATTACGGAGTTCTATAAAATCACCTGATCTTACGGAAGTTTCCCACCGCCAATTCCAATGCCGCTATTCCTCTGCCGGCTCTGTTACATTCTCTCCGGCGAGGAAAATCCGAGCAGATCGATACAGACCTCCAGCACATCCCTGGTCAGCGTCAAAAGAGCAATCCAGCCGGCCTGTTTCTCCGAATCCTCTTCCGTCAGAATCTTCGTCTCATGATAGAAGTGATTGAAAGCATTGGCCAGATCATAAATATAGGCACAGATTTTATGAGGCGCAACTTCTTCATAGGCCGCTTCCATCATCGCATTAAATTTTGCAATTTCCAGCATAAGTCCTTTTTCTGATTCGCCTGCGGCTTCCTGCAGAACCATTTTCGCCGGTACGCTGTTCTCCCCGCTCTGCTCACCGTACTTTTTCAGAATAGACTTGATCCGGACGATTGTATACAAAATATACGGACCGGTATCGCCTTCAAAAGAAGTGAATCGGTCAATATCGAAGATATAATCTTTCGATGCCTGATTGGACAGATCTCCGTATTTTACGGCAGAAAGTGCAACGATGCGGGAGGTTTCCCTTGCCTCACCTTCCTCCATCTCCCGATTCTCCGTAATCTTGCGGTACATCTCTTCATTGATTTCGCGAATCAGATTTTCAAGGCGCATCACACCGCCTTCCCTTGTTTTAAAAGGCTTGCCTCCGGTACTGTTCATCGTACCGAATCCGATATGGATGAGCTGCGTTTCCGGCTTTACGAGACCGGTCTTTCTTGCACAGCGGAATATCTGTTCAAAATACAGATTCTGCCGCTTGTCCGTCACATAGATCAGTTTATCCGGCTGATACTGTTCCATGCGGTCCATGATCGTCGCCAGATCCGTTGTATTATATAAAGCTGCACCATCCGATTTCAGAATCATACAGGGTGGCATCTCTTTCGTATCCGTCTCCTCTTTGACATCTACGACAAGCGCGCCTTCGCTTTCATGGGCAAAACCGTCTTTTTTCATTTTCGCGACCATATCCGGAATGATGTCCTGAACATCCGATTCTCCCTTCCAGAGATCGAATTCTACCTTCAAATCATCATAGTTCCTTTTTAAGTCCGTCACGGATACATTCATAATGTGGTTCCAGAGCGCCCGCATACCGGGAACGCCTGTCTGCAGTTTATAAGTTGCCTCCATCGCCTCTGCCTTATAGGCATCATCCTCTTTGGATTTCGCGCTTGCCAGAGGATAAATTTCCTCCAGTTCCGATATGGTAAAAGGAGCCTCCTTCGGATATTCTCCCTGATAAGACTCATCGAAATAGGGCAGCTCCGGATGTCGCTTTTTTAATTCCGTTGCAATCAGTCCCATCTGAAGTCCCCAGTCCCCCAGATGAATGTCTCCGAGCACCTTATGTCCCGCGAAGCGGCAGATCCTCTTGATACTCTCTCCTATGATCGCAGGACGCAGGTGACCGACATGAAGGGGCTTCGCAATGTTTGGTCCGCCATAATCCACGATGATCATCTGCGGCCTTTGAGGCATATCCAGCCCGAATTTTGCATCCGCACGCATTTCCTGCAGATAGTCTTTTACGAATTTCTCCGTTACCTTCAGATTCAGGAATCCCGGCGCAACCGCACTGACCTCTGAAAATACCTCATTTCCCTGTAATTTCTCCGCCACTTCCTTCGCAATCATAAGCGGCGCTTTATGATACTGTTTCGCGCCCGCCATCGCGCCATTACACTGATATTCACACAAATCCGGACGGTTGGATATGGTAACCTTTCCAAGCTCCGCCTGATATCCGGCCGCTTCAAACGCTTTCCCCATTTCCTCCGAAATGAGTTCCAGAAACTTTTTCATGATCTCCTGCTCCTTTCTTTATCCAAACCAACTATCGTTCCCTGGGAAACGTTACTTTCTCAAACTCTCACTATACGAAACGGACCCTTTACTGCCGGACCTGTTCCCGCTGCCTGCGGGAATAAATACAGCCGCAGTAATCCTGTCTGTACAGGTTATATTCCTTTGACAACACAATCGAACGCTGATATCCACCACGCTTCTTAAAATCAGAGGGAAGCCAGTTTACGCCGTATTCTTCCGCAAGGCGTTCTCCAATCCCGTTCAACTTCGCCGCACTTTTCAACGGACTGATCGTCAGCGTGGTGGCAAAATAATCATATCCGCCGGCACAGGCCAGTTCCGCAGTTCTCCGCAGCCGAAGTTCGTAACAGGCAAAGCAGCGTTCTCCGCCTTCCGGGCACTGCTCAAGCCCCTTTGCAATTTCAAGAAAACATTCCGGCTCATAATCTCCCTCTATAATTTCAATCGGGTAGAACGGCCTCTGCATTCCACCACAGCTGTTCGTCTCCAAACACTCCTCCTTCACACAGCCACGACCGGCTGCCTCCGGACTATCCTCCTCCACACAGCTGCTGGCGGCTGCTCCCGGACTATCCTCCTCCACACAGCTGCTGGCGGCTGCTCCCGGACTATCTTCCGCACAGCTGCTGGCGGCTGCTCCCGGACTATCCTCCGCACAGCTGCTGGCAGCTGCCTCCGCATTATACGCGGCAATCAGCCTCTTCTGTTCCGCGGCGCGCTTCCGGTATTCCTCTTCCATCGAAATATTGGGATTGTAGTAAAATACCGTAATCCGAAAATATGCCCGAAGGTATTCCAGCACATAACTGCTGCAGGGAGCACAGCAGCTGTGCAGAAAAAGACGGGGCGGCCGCACCGTTTCGGCGCCCGCCCTGTCCGATTGACAGGTTATTTTACCTGTTGTTTCATCGATTATCTTTTCCAGCTCTTTCTGGTAATTTCTGACCGCATTCATAAAGCCGGACCTACCTCCTGGCAATCGTCGCAATATCGATCAGGTTCAGTTCTCCCTGAGAAGCTGCATTCTCCAGACTTGATACGAGCGCGGTCGCCGTATCCATGGCCGTAATACAGTATACGCCCGTTTCGATCGCAGTCCGTCTGATCAGGAAACCATCCCTGCTCTTGTCGCGTCCCTGTGTCGGCGTATCGATTACGAGATCAATCTCGTGTCCGAGAATTAAATCCATGACAGTTGGAGATTCCTGCTGAATCTTATTCACCTTTCTCGCTTTCACACCGGCATCATTCAAAGCCGCCGCCGTACTTCTTGTTGCGTAGATCTTATAGCCGAGCTTCTCGAAACGGCGTGCAACTTCGATTGCCTCTCCTTTATCGGCATCCTTTACGGTGATAATCATTCGTCTGTATTTCGGCAGGCTGATGCCTGCGCCGAGGAACGCCTTGTACAACGCTTCATTGAACGTTTCCGCAATGCCGAGGCATTCACCCGTCGATTTCATCTCAGGCCCCAGGCTGATTTCCGCTCCGCGTATCTTTTCAAAGGAGAACACGGGCATCTTGACCGCATAATAATCAGCTGCCGGCTGTAAGCCCGGCTCATAACCAAGTTCACGTATCGACTTCCCGATAATAACCTGTGTTGCCAGATCTACGATCGGAATACCCGTTACTTTGCTGATATAAGGAACCGTACGGGAAGATCTGGGGTTCACCTCGATCACATACACTTCATCTCCCACCGCGATAAACTGAATGTTAATCAGACCGATCACATGAAGGGCTTTGGCAAGCCTTCTGGAATATTCCGCGATCGTCTCCTTTACCTTATCGCTGAATATTCCAGAAGGCTTGCCAAAGCCCTTCATGTGAT
>CALDLG010000049.1 GCA_937910785.1 uncultured Lachnospiraceae bacterium
TTTTGTACAATCTGCCAATAAGAATTGTATATCGCACCTTTTGACACCTGAACCCAATTGGGCGTAAAACAGAGCAATCGCACAACAAATCAGAATGAAAATCAAAAAATAGGTTGCTAATTTGAAGAAATAATTATATGATAATCTATATGAGTTTATTATGAGTTTATTTTGCAATAAAAGGAGGTACTACCTTGCTTGAAATTAAGACAAACGATGCTGAATCCGCTGCAAAGATTATCGTTATAGGCGTTGGTGGAGCGGGTAATAATGCTGTTAATAGAATGATTGATGAAAGCATTGGCGGTGTGGATTTTATCGGAATCAACACAGACAAGCAGGCATTGCAGCTCTGTAAGGCTCCCAAGCTTCTGCAGATCGGCGAGAAGCTGACGAAGGGACTCGGAGCGGGCGCAAAGCCGGAAATCGGTGAGAAGGCGGCGCAGGAGAGCGAAGAAGAGATCGTGCAGGCTTTAAAGGGCGCGGATATGGCATTCGTAACCTGCGGCATGGGCGGCGGAACCGGAACCGGTGCGGCTCCTGTCGTGGCGAAGCTGGCGAAGGACATGGGGATTCTGACGGTAGGCGTCGTGACCAAGCCTTTCCGCTTCGAGGCCAAGGCGCGTATGGTCAATGCGCTGAGCGGTATCGAAAAGCTCCGGGATAATGTGGACACGCTGATTGTGATTCCCAACGACAAGCTGTTGGAAATTGTGGACAGAAGAACGACCATGCCGGATGCACTGAAGAAAGCAGACGAAGTGCTGCAGCAGGCCGTACAGGGCATTACGGATCTGATTAACGTTCCCGCGGTCATCAACCTCGACTTTGCGGATGTACAGACAGTTATGAAGGACAAGGGAATCGCGCATATCGGTATTGGCGCCGGCAAGGGAGAGGAAAAAGGTATCGAAGCGGCCAAGATGGCGGTGGAGAGCCCGCTGCTTGAAACGACGATTACGGGTGCAACGGATGTTATTATCAACGTGTCCGGCGATATTACGCTGGCGGATGCTTCGGATGCGACCGAGTATGTCAGAGAGCTGACAGGCGATGATGTAAATGTAATATTCGGCGCCATGTATGATTCCAGCATGTCGGATACCTGTGCGGTGACGATTATCGCAACCGGTATTGAGCAGAAGGCAAATCAGATGAAGGGGCTCAGCTTTAAGTCGGCATACATAACACCTACTTCCTTACAGAGCAAAGCGCCGGGAACGGGGACAGGCCATGTTGGCTTTGGCACGGCCAATCTCGGAATACGTCCTTCCTCCATTCTTGCGGGACAGGGCGCGGCGGCAGGTACACAGGGAGAGGCGCAGCAGGAAGGCGTCAGACCGCTTACGGGTATTAACCGGGCGGCGGATATCCGGAGTTCGGTGGAAGAGAAATCCTTAAAGATTCCGGAATTTCTCCAGAAAAAATAAAAGAAAGCCTGGAATATGGTTTGTTTTCATATGAAAAACATGACTGCCCGGACAGCATTTTTGCTGTACGGGCAGTTTTTTTGTAATAGGAAATTCCGACACAGTGTGGAAGAACCGAAGGTTCTTCCGAACATAATGCCGAAGGCATTTTGTTCTGCGATGTCAGAAACGGTCAGAAAATATTTCGGAAATGCTCCCCTGATTTGACAAAATTATCGCCCTGTTTTTAATATAATGAAGCAGAAAACAGGAGGTGGGTAGTGTATTACAAATTATATATTGACAGTGTATTTTTCATTCAGTTCGTAATGAATCTATATCTGTTGTCCATCACGGGAAAGGTTCTGAAATGTACTGCCACGCATGGAAGAATTTTGACCGGGGCCTTATTGGGAGCCGGCATGATATGTCTGGTTATTTTATTGCCGGCCGGAAGTCTGAGAATAAGGCTGATTGTTGGAGTCATACCTGTCAGTATGTGCATGATTCGCGTTGTATTTGCAATCCGGCCGTTTCGACTGTTAGTCAGGAGCGCAGCGGTAATGGCGGTGTGCGGATTTTTTATGGGAAGCGTTGTGCTATGGCTTTCCGAGCGGTCCGCATGGGTGGAAAAATGGAGGTACGGTATCTGGACTGTCGCTTTTTGGGGATATATCGGTTATCGATTCCTGCGGTTTCTGATTCGGAGGCTGCACCGGGAGAAGATGAGCGATTTAAAGGAGATCAGAATCTCTTTCGGGGAGAAAAATTTCCGAATGAAAGCGCTCTTAGATACGGGAAATCATTTGTATGAACCGATAAGCGGCGCACCGGTGTGTCTTCTTGCCGAAAGCGCCGCAGGGGAATTCCGGGAATTTTTTCTGCCGGAAAAATATCACGCCATTCCTTACCGAAGCGTCGGGCGCAGGCAGGGAATTCTGGATGCCTATGAGCTTCCGGAGCTGGTGATCGAAGATACATATCGGGAAATATGCTGTAAGCGGGTCATTGTTGCGGTTTGTAATACGGGAATATCAAAAGATAGCGTCTATCAGATGATATTGCATCCTCAACTAATGGAAAACTAGGAGGAAGAAGAATGGTTTTTAAAGTGGCAATTCCCGGCAAGGTGCAGTTTAAGATGGTGCGTAAGGATACCAGATTCCTTATGAACCGGCAGGGAGACATACATTATATCGGCGGTGCGGAGGTGCTGCCCCCGCCGTTGGAGGTAGAGAAGGAAAACGAAATCATAAGCGACCTCGGAACGGAATATGAAAGCGAAGCAAAAGCCATGCTGATTGAACATAATCTGCGTCTGGTCGTGTACATAGCCAAAAAATTTGATAATACGGGTGTCGGGGTGGAGGATCTGATTTCGATCGGAACGATTGGTCTGATCAAATCCATCAACACGTTTAATCCGGAAAAAAACATCAAACTGGCAACCTATGCTTCCCGCTGTATCGAAAATGAGATTCTGATGTATTTAAGAAGGAACAGCAAGCATAAGATGGAGGTTTCCATCGATGAGCCGCTCAATGTGGACTGGGATGGAAATGAACTTCTGCTGTCGGATATTCTGGGAACGGATGAGGACGTGATCTATCAGGATATTGAGAACGAAGTAGAAAGAAAGCTTCTGATCAAGGCGATTTCCAAGCTTTCCGAGCGGGAACAGACAATTATCCGGCTCCGGTTCGGACTGGGCAATGCGGACGGAAAAGAGCTGACACAGAAGGAGGTTGCGGAGCTGC
>CALDLG010000050.1 GCA_937910785.1 uncultured Lachnospiraceae bacterium
GAATGCCACACTGCTCATGGTCGTTCAGGACCAGAAGATCGCGTTGACCAGAAATGTCGGCTATGGCGTTGAAGAGGCGCTGCAGATCGTGGGCGACAGCGCGGCATGGGGAACGATCCGCAATATACGGCAGGCGATTCAGGTCGTAGAACAGAATCAGTGTATTGATCTGACCCCGACGGAAGAAGAGCAGGGTGCTCAGCTTCCTTCCAGAGAGGATGAGGCAAGGAGGCATATTACCGAGGCGCTGCTTCCGGTAGTCGGCAACATCGCCAAAGTGATCGATTATTATGCCTCCCGAAATGCCGCGGTGATCGATAAAGTACATATTACAGGCGTGGGCGGCAACTTCCTCGGTATGGATGAGCTGATGCAGCGGGAGATCGATTATCCCGTGGAGGTCATCCGGAAGGTGGAAGGGCTGAATCTTGAGAAATATTTCAAGGACGGATTCTTCGGCGAGTATCTGTCCTGTATCGGTGCGGTCATAGCGCCGGTGAACTTCAAACTCCATGAGGATAAGGGGAAGGGCAAAGGAAAAGAGAAGGAAGGATCGGCGGCATCGGGAAGCATAAGCACGGGCCTCGTGGTCCTTGCCTGGGTTATTTTCGCCGCAGGTCTGTTGTCAGCGGCCGGCATGACGGCGCTTTCCATTGTCAATACGATGGCCGTGGAAAAAAAGAATGTGGATTTACAGCATCAGGTTTCGGAGCTGAAACCGATTGTGGATATTTATAACAGTTATGTCGATGTTCTGACGGAATATAATAAGGTAAAAGCGATGTATGCGGTGACGGAAAGCCGGAACGACGAACTGTATGAGTTTATGCTGGAACTGGAACAGAAGCTGCCGGCCGATGTCAATGTCGTTGCTTTTACGGCGGACAGAAGTCAGGTTACGATGTCGATGAATGTCAGCAGCAAGGGTGAGGCAGCAGCGGCGATCGAGCAGCTTCGAACCTTTGAGAGCCTGCTTCCGGAGAGCGTTACGGTCACTGCGGTGACGGAAGAGCTGGAAGAAGAGGGCGGAATTATCGTGAACTTTACGGTGTCTGCGCTCTATGCGCCTCTCGTGCGGGATGAGGCGGAAGAAGCCGGCACAGAGGAAGCGGCTGCGGAGAATACGGCGGCTCAGTAAGATGGACGGAAAACGGAGGATATCGGGATGACAGTATCGAAGAGAGATATTTTAATATTGGTTGCCTTTATCGGGATACTGATGGGCGGCTGTACTTTTTACTGGGTCTGGATGCCCGCGCAGGAGAAAATAGAGACCATTGAGGCAGAAAATGCTCAGCTGCAAAAGCAGGTCGAAGAACTGACGCAGATGACGAATAACGAAGATCGGTATCTGACGGATTCGGAGAAGATGCAAAAGGAGATTCAGGATATTTATCAGGTATTTCCGGTAAATGTTAAGGCGGAAGATGTGATTCTGATGGCGATTAATCAGGAACTGGTTTCCCCGATGGAGATCAGCAATGTTTCGATCGAGCAGCTCGCCCCCGTGAGCTTTACGGATCAGCTCGCGCCGCAGGAGGAGCATGAGTACACTTATGGGCTGGGAGAAGCGGATGTGCTCGGCGTGGAGGACGAAGCTGTGGATACGGCGGCGTCCGCCGCCGCGTCGGTGGATTCTGCGGAGGAGCAGGTTGACTGGCTCTATGCGAGGGTGGCAACTTTCAATTACGGCGTTTCCTACGAAGGACTGAAAAGAAGCATTCAGCATATCGTGGAGCAGTCGAACCGGATGTCGATCGAGAGCCTGACGGTTGCATTCGATGACGCCACCGGACTGTTGTCCGGTTCCACCACATTAAGCATGTATCTCGCGCCTTATCAGACTAAACTTTATATCGAGCCGGATTTCTCATCGGTACTTCTCGGAACCGATAATATTTTCGGAACGATTTCCCTGCATGGGGAAGCGGGACTGCCCGGCCTCGGCGGAGCGGAAACGGAAGACGGGGGAGAGGAAACGGCGGAGTAAGCCGGTCGTCAGCGGGGAAGTGGAAAGAGCGGAAAGTCGTTTGCGAGGCGCTGGGAATGACGGAGTCAGCCATTGGTAAGGGTCGGAAAGAACGTTAAAATTTGAAGGTGCGGGCGGATATGAGGAAGAAAAAAGAGGATTCTTTTGTTCAACTGAATAAGAATGCCGGTTTTTCGCTGGTGGAGCTTTTGCTCGCGGTTATCATTCTGGCGATCATCGTGGTTCCGCTGCTGCACGGCTTCATCACCTCGGCGCGCATGAACGGCAGGGCCAAACAGACACAGCGTGCAACGACGGTGGCACAGGACATTATGGAAGGGCTCAAGGCCTATGATATCGAAGAACTGAAAGCCCAGTTCAATGCGCCGGCGGACGGGTTTTATGTGATGAATCCGAAGATCATACATGGGAGTATTGAAGAGGATTATTTTAAGAAAACGGTTACCGGCAATGAGGACGAGGATGTTTCCTACGAGCATGTCGGAGAAGACGATGTGCCGGATGGCATATATTACTTTTCGCTGGAGGATGTGCGTCTGCGGGGCAGCGCGTACGATGTGCTGATTCGAATCGACGCGACGAACTATATGGATGGAAATCTTACGGTTGACGGCAACAGCGAGTATCGCCATGACAATGCTTTTAATAATGCCAATATGGCGTCGCCGGGAAGTGTGATTAAGGGAAAAGACGGGAACTATGCGCAGTCGGCATGGCAGAATTACAACGCGGCGCAGGAAGTATGGAAGGACAGCGACTGGGAGGGAAGCCTGGATGTGGAAGGGCCGGAGATTCCTTTTACCTTTCAGACCTTTAAAAATCAGGGCGGAAAAGTGACGAGAACGATTACGCTGACGCTGGAAGACGGAGGAACGGATGAAGAAGGGAATCCCTGCTGCGCGGCCGAGATTGCGTTTGCCTATGAGTGCACGTATCAGGGGGAAACCAAAACGTTTTACGGGGGCTTTTCTGATAAACCGGTGCCCTGCGGTGATAAGATTCCGGAAGGCGGCAATATCTATCTTTTCTATTATCCCCTGTATGGCGGAGGAGACATTGTAGATAAAATCGAAATCCGGAATACGACGGCAGGAACCTATACCGTGTATCTGATCAAGCAGATTGACAGCGTTACGAATGCCCGGCTTTCGGATTTTCAGCTGAAGACGGCGGAAGATAAATATCAGCCCTCGGTGAATATAACCGGTGATGTGGAAATCAGAACCAATCTGGGAACGAATCTGGTCGGCGCCGCTTATGCCGGCGGGGGAGCGCCATTGCCTCCCGGACCCGGAGAGGCTTCCAGGAATAAGGCTGAGCTGGCGACGGAGCAGAACAATATTGACAAACAGATTGTACCGGCGCCGGGACAGACGGGGAAAATTATCGGCGCCAAAAAGATCTCCGGACTTTCCGAAGGCGGAACCGGGGAAATAACAGAAGTTATTTATGACGTGGAAATCAGTGTTTTTAAAACGGGCGCGAAAGCGAAAGACTTTGAAGACTGCAGACCGATGATCGTTATAAGAGGAAGTAAGAATAATTGATGAAGAGAAAAACGGGCGGATTGGGAATGACAGGAAAACTTCATAGAAGACTGCGGCGTGATAACCGGGGGTCCGCGATTGTTATCGTGATCATCGCCATGGCCATGATCGGGATTCTGGCAAGCGCCATCTTATGGTCGGCATATATGAACTATATGATCAAGATCAATGACATCCGGAATAAGAAAAGCTTTTATTCGGCGGAAACCGTGATGGAGCAGATTGTGGCCGGGCTGGAGCATGAGGCGTCTGCGATTACGCTCAGCTATCAGGAGGTCATGCAGAACTGGAACCCGAACGGAACGCAGGACGAGGTAGTGCAGGGGGAGGCGGACCGTTCCAGCCGTTTTACGACGGTTTATCTTTCCTCGCTGATCAAAAGCCTGATGCTGGATACCTCACCGGTTCCGGGACCGATCGACCCTTCCATTCCGAAGCAGTATCATTATGACCGGGAAAAGCTTGCGGCATTTATTGACGATGAACTGTATGACAGGATGGACGAAGAGGTATGGAACGGAAAAGAGGAGGGAAGCTCCGAAGACGATAATACGATGGAAATCGTCAACAATTCCAGTCTTGTTCTGCACAATATCCGGGTATCCTTCATGGATGACCGGGGATATGTATCGATTATTAATACGGATATCTGTATCGATGTGCCGGAGCTTGTTTTCTATCAGAACCCTTCCATCGATTCCCTGTATGATTATGCGCTGATTGGCAATACAGGTGTGGAAACGGCTGAGAACAGCGGTAAATCCGTCGTTTATGGCGGAATTTACGCAGGGCGTGAGGATACGGCGGAGGCGGCCGGGAAAGGCGGCCTGACGGTAAAACCCGGAAGCGGCCTGACGGTTGAAGGCGGCCGGTATGTGATTTCCGGGGGCGATATTACCGTAGGGGATAAGAACGGAGCGGGTGCTTCGCTGATTGTTAACAGCAAAGTCTCCGGCAGCGGTGATACGAGTCTGATCCCGGAGGTATATGCGGTTGAGATTAATGTCACAGGCGGCAGCTCGCTGAGTCTGGACAGCAAAACGTACGTTGCGGATGATCTGGTGCTTTCCGGAAGGGGCAGCAGGGCAACGTTGATGAGAGAATATTATGGTTATGGATATTTTAACGGAACGAGTGTTCCGAACGATTCTGATGATGAAGGAAAAAAGAGAAAAGGAGCGGAGGCAAGCAGCGCGATTCTGATTAACGGGACGAACGCCACGCTGGATATGAGCGGGGTGACAAGACTCATGCTCGCGGGGCGCGCTTATATCGGCGAAACATCGCTGGGTGCAAGCAGTATTCTGCCTGAAACGAAGAAGGAACAACTGGTGGTGATGGGAGAATCCATCGCGGTGAAGGGAAGTCAGATCGCCTATCTGGTGCCGGCGGAATGTATCGGTACGCTGGATCAGAAGACCGTAATCGGACAGAATCCGCTGAACGGGGAAATGGCCTCTGCCATCGAGGAATATAAGGCTGCGTATGGGGAAGAGGCTTTTAAGGAAGTGGATGTGACGAAGCCTGTCTATAAGCTTGGCAACAAATCCCTGTCGGACTTTAATATAACGAAAGATGATATACGGAAGGTCTATACCCAGTATAACAGCTCCGACAGCGAGAATAAGACGCTGCTTTACTATTATCTGGTGCTGGAAGAGGATGAAGCGGTCAGATATTTCGAACAGTATTATGATTTTAATACGAATAAGGAAGCAATTGACAATTATTTCGGAAAATACGCGGGCGGCGGCATTACGCTGGGAAATTATGAGTCCCCCGCGACCCAGTATACGATTTTGGGAAACAGCCTGGTTTCGGATGTTTCCGCGGACGGCGTTTCGCAGGGCAGCGGCGTGAAACTTCTGAAAGGAATGCAGCAGCCAAAGCCCGGTGAAGGAGAAGAAGGCGGTGAGGAACAGCCGCCGGAGAACCCGGAGGAGGAAGGTTATCCGGAAATCTCGGATAACACATCGGAGATGGAAAACGCCAAAACGCAGGAAGATGTCTGGAAGCTGGCGGAGGAATATGAAGATACCTTTACGGCTCTGACGACGAATCTGACAAAGGATCTTGCGATGCCGGAGCCGGATCAGAACGTATTTAACAGCATTATTCTGGAGAAGGAGCTGCGCGATCATCTGGCCGGGTCTTATGGAAACGGCGGGACGATTGAGGTTACGTCCGGGGACGGCCTGAAGGCGGTTCTGACGGATGAGGATTATACGGTAAAGGATTCGAAGGTCCGCCTCGTCGTTGCGGTGAAGGATAAAGACGGTAACGGCGGTAACGTAACCGTCAGCAGGAACTTTAAGGGTCTGATCATTGCACAGGGGACGATAACCCTTACGGACGGCGTTGAAATTAACAAAGCGAAGACGAAAAGCGAAGAAAGCGAGATCAGAAGAGAACTCTATTCCGTACTGAATGAGGCGTTTCCGGAAGGAACCTCGGAGGAATCGGTCATAAGGACACCGCTCTCGTTCTTCGTGAACGGCGGCGGAACGTTGTCCGAGGAGGTAACGGGAACGGCGAAGGTAGACGAGAACGGCGTCTTAAATGTCGATTTGTCTGAAATCGTCAGGTATATGAACTGGATTAAGAAGTAAAAGAGGTTGCTTATGTGGAAAAATAACAAGGGTTATTCTCTGGTGGAATTAATAATTGTTATCGCGATTATGGCATTGCTGACGGGAACTGCCTTTTTTTCCATTTCCATGATATTCAGCGCCGGAGCCAAAGCCTGCGCGAACAGTATGAAGGAAGCCCTTGCCGAAAATAAGGTCATCGCAATGGGAAAGAGCGAGGCGAAGCTGGAGATTTACAGAGGCGACGACGAGTGCGTTTATGTAATCCAGTGGATGAAACAGAAGAAAAGCGATGCGTGGATACCAAAGGAAACGGATGAGGAGGGAAATGCGGTTCCTGAGAAAATCGGAAATTCCAGAGTCGCCGTGACTTACAGGGCAAAAGACGGCAGTATGGGTCTGTTAAAAAACGCGGGTGATTCCATTGAACTTTGTTATGACAGAGGTTCCGGTTCCTTCAGCGACAAAAGTGAAGGGTGTATTCTCTGCGAAACGATCTGGGTGAAAGGCGGCAGCCGTTCCTATAAGCTGACATTGGTTGAATTGACCGGCAAAGTCACTGTTGAACTCGAATAGTCGGTCAGGATGAAGAATGTTCCGGGTACAGGCATTCTTTCGGGCGGGTCTGCCTGCTCTGGCATGGAGCGCAGGCTGAGAAAAAGACATGTTCATTAGAGTGAAAGGCGTGATTACGAAGATGAAAAAGCGGGGGAAGAGAATAAACTGGACAGGGGATCAGAGAGGCTTTACCCTGGTGGAGCTGTTGATCGGCATTGTCATATTGGCCATTGTGACAGCGGCGGTCTGTTCCTTTATCGTAATCGGTTCCAGAAGCTACGCGGCGGCGAATACGGAGATTATGCTGCAGCAGGAGGCGCAGCTTGCGCTGAACCAGATTTCCGATGTCATTATCGATACGACGAGCAGCGTCAATTATGAGGGAGCAGCCGTTGCGGAGGACGGCTCTTACACCGATGCCATGTTTGCCGAAAAGGACGCGGACTTTCCGTTTGAGCCGCAGGCCAAGATTCTGACAATGTATAACGGGGCAACCGCTTTGAAGCTGGACGCGGACGGGAATCCGATTCAGGAACTGGACGAAGAAGGAAATCCGAAGGTGGATGCGAATGGAGAGCCTGTCTATGAAACCGAGATTCTGGCTGGCGAGGGCGGCAATCAGAAGCATTATCAGTTTATCTGGGAAAAGGGAACGGAGGACGGAGGCGCAACGCTTTATTACAGAGAACTTCCGTTAAGTGAAACGGATTTTGCGCTGGCGGATGAGGTGGTTCTTGCGGAGCATGTGACGGAATTCAGCGTGGATCTGTCTCAGGTTATGGAGAAGCGGGTGGTACAGATTTCCATGACCTTTGAAAAGGACCGGAAAATTTATACAACATCCAATAATATCACAATCCGTAACAGGGTGCAGATCAACAGCAAGGAGCTGACGGCGCTGGATAAAAAGGTGGTTCTGAAAGTCAGGGCGAAAGATCCGGTGGTGATACTGGAGCCCGGTGAAGAGTATACCTTTTCCATTCCGGAGGTTTCCGGACAGAACGTCATCGACCGGAGCGTGGAATGGGAGCTGTATAATAATGCGGCCGGCGATTATCCGGCCGAGATAGCAGCCAAATATCTTGGAGATGAGAAAGGAAAGCCGCACAGTGCCGGTACACAGTTCCTGAGCAAAGAGACAGGGAAAATCGTGATCGCCAGAGAGGAAACGACAGAGTCCTTTCAGGTAGTGGTGAAAACAAATGCGACTTCTCAGCCGGGCAATAAAAGGGCTTATGATATCGTGACAGTCTATGTGAAGCGGGCGTCGGAAGTGGAGCTTCAGAAAACCGCGGACGAGAATGCGGATAACGGAGCGCTGGAAGTTTCGGCCGGAAAGACCTTCACGGTGTCCGCGACGGTGAAGGGGACGAAGCTGGGCGTTACCTGCGGAGGCTGTACGGATAAAGCTTCACCGGTATATGATAAAGACGTGGTATCCGCAGGGGTGCCCGTTCACGCGGCCTTTGCCTCCGCTTATGGATGGAAGATCATCAAGGGCGGGGATATTGCCTCGATTGAGTCAGATGACGGAAAGTCAGCCGTAATCAGAGTCAGCCCGGACGCGGAGGTCGGAGAAGAGATTACGATTCAGGCAACCTCGTTCTTATCCGCACAGAATCTGTATGACAATGTTGACGGAACGATTACGCTAAAGGTGGCGAAGAAAAATGTGGATCTTCACTGGGACGGCGTTTTTAAATACGGCGACGAGCCGCTGACATTAACATGGGATTATGTCAACCACTATTCCCTCATATGTGTGCGCATCAAGACCGATGATCCCAATGCGCCAACGGGACAGGACCGGGTCATGATTTTCAACAGTGACGGTAAGGCGATTCGAATTGCAGCCGATCTTTTCGGCCTGGATCTGGATCATGATTATTATATTTCGGTTCAGGTGCTGGATTACGGACTGGACAAAAATGCCGGGGATTATGCCGCAAAGCGGGATGAGATCGTAGCGGAGTACAATGGGAATCTGGATGGTAATGGAACCTATATCGGTGATATTCCATCCTCCTCCAAGGTGACGGTGCCGCTGCTTCGGCCGCAGTTCACGGTTTCCTATAACGGAAAAGATTATGTGGGAGAGGCGGTCAATATCAAGACAATCTCCGCCCTCAGCCCTTCCGATATTTCCTGTCCGATTACGCAGATCAGCAATACCAGAACGGACGGCGAAAGAGTTTTGAATGAGGCCAAATGTAATGTGTACGGCGGAAAGGGAACGGATTCCTCCGCGTGGACGCCGCTGTGGACTTATCAGGCGGATGCGGACAGCTATACCGGTACGGGGCAGGTCGGAGGACTATCCTTCGCAGGCTGCAGTATACATAATGTGAGGCAGCTTGGCATCAAAATCGATACGAATAATAACGGTGCAATCAACGCTATCGGGACTTACCACTTTGTTCCCTTCTTCGCCTATTCCAATGCGCCGGATGCGGCAAGGTTCAATGTGCACTGGCAAAATTACAGTCCGGATTATGATAAGCATTATTATTACAGACCGGAAAGCGCGATAAATTTTGAAATTACCGGAAAAGGAAATCTTTCCTTATGGGCATTTACGACATCGAATTCTTTTGTGAACGGCGAGATTTATTTCCCGACGCCCTCCGACGGGCAGTTCTCACAGTATTTTAACCTGAAAGACACTTCTTTACAGAATGTGACGAAGTGGAACTGGTTCCAGATGCTTCAGGGAGGAGACTCATACGGCGTGGAATTCTCCAGAATGACCTGCCAGTATATTGCCACAACCGATGCTTATGAAATCGAACTGTTTTATAAATTTTATAATCCGGCATGGGACAATACCGTAGAGAAATCCGCAGGCCGTTTCCGCTGCGACGCGGACGGCAAGGAATGGAGCAGGCTGAGCGCGGGCACTCTGGATAAGCAGTTTGGTGAGACGGGGCAGAATCCGATCCCGTTATACAATGGCCCGCTTCAGATCGACGGAAGCAACACGTCCTTTGTCATGGAGGATAATAACGGCAATCCGCAGAATGTCAGGGCATATGTGCCATTGCCGTCCGATTCCGCATTTACGAATCATGGCTGGGGACAGTTCGGTTTTACGCTGCAGAAGGAAGAAGAGCAGGTTATTACAGGAAACGGAATCGGGTTTAAATATCAGAAGGTCGGGAATACCGGAACCGAAAGACAGGACTGTTCACAGATGGCATGCACTTATGATAAAAGTACGGATACCTATACCCTGAAGATGACGTGTTCAAGATGGGTATGGGACGGAGCTGTCGGAAGTATGGTGGAGATAAAAAATGTTATTACGTTAACCTGCAGGAGCACCGACACCCAGTGGACCGTAGTGAAATAAAACGAATCGGCATGCCGACAGGAAGTTCTCCTGCGAATTGGAGTCTGACACTGTAGAAACAGGGTGAAATATGTATGAGAAGAAAAAGGGTAGCAAAGCGATACAGGTATAAATACCGGAACAACAGAATAAAGCCACGCGTGGGCAGGAAACTCGTTCTTGCCGCAGCGGCGTCCGTGACGGCCGTCGCGGTTGCGGGCGCTTCCCTCTGGAATCTGATGGAGAGCGCGGCGCCTGTAGAAGCGAAGGAATCCTTCGGCGGAATCGGTAAAGTGGTGGACAGTCACAGCGAAGGCGAGCCCTTTGTCATACTGGATATTGTGCCGGGTACGGCTTCTTATACTTATACGTCGCTGGACGGAAGCGAGACATTCGAGATTCCCAATATTTCTCTCGGAACGATGGGGTATCTGACGAACGGGCAGACGCCTCTGGAGGAAAGCTTACAGGCGGCGTTTAACGATCATCAGGACCTTTTTGGCGATTATGAGGAGAGAAAAGCGCTGGCGGCGGCGCTGATGCCGGCCGGTATGGATACTTCTCTGCTGAAGCTGGATTACAGAGAGGGCTATGCGGGAATCACGCCGGATTTATCGGCGGAAAACGGCTGGATACAGATCTATGACAGTCATCTGTCGCCGGACGGCGGCGCGGCCGCGGATAATCATCATACCGGACTCATTTACGCGACGGCGGAGGAATGGATTGACGGCGATAAGACAGGCTTTGATTACAATAAAGTAAGCGGGGTTTTTTCAACGATCGGGATGCCGGCGGACGGGGAGATTTATGAGTGGGCCGGTATGGACGGCGATTACTGTGTTTTCTTTGCCTTTCGTCCGGAAGCGGCGCTGCAGGGCTATGAAGTTGCGGATTACCACCAGATCACAGGAGACTGGGAAGGAGAATATACACCGGCCACACAGATTTATCTGTTGGAGGACGGGGTCTTTAAGTCCGCGGGACAGATACAGAATATGCCGGAGAACGGAGAATACCCGGAGGGAGATGAAGACGACGGTCAGGAAAATGGAGACGGAACATCTTCGGATGATCCGAATGGTTCCGGAAGCGGGGAGATCACAGGACCGGCGCCGGATGATTCCGGGAATACAGGAGATGGCTCCGGGAACGGTGGAGATGGAAATGGTTCCGGGGATACGGGAGATGACTCCGGTGATGGTGGAGACGGAAGCGGTTCCGGAGATACGGGAGACGGCTCCGGGAACGGTGGAGACGGAAATGGTTCCGGAGATACGGGAGATGACTCGGGTGACGGCGGAGACGGAAGCGGTTCCGGGGATACGGGAAATGACTCGGGTGACGGCGGAGACGGAAGCGGTTCCGGGGATACGGGAGATGACTCCGGTGATGGCGGAGACGGAAATGATTCCGGGGATACGGGAAATGACTCCGGTGACGCGGGCAGCCCGGAGGATACTTCTTCCGATGACGGCGCTGACGGTGGCGACACGACTGTGGCATCGGCAGGAGACGAAACAGCAGGGTTGATGTGGCACAGACTGGTCGCAGTGGATCAGACACAGGCCCCCCCCTCATCCGACAACGGACAGGGAGAAGATGCCGGAAAACCGGACGATGCGCAGCCGCCGGTAACGGAGACAAAACCGGATGATACGAAACAGCCGGAAACGGAAACAAAACCGGACGATACGAAGCCGCCGGAAGCGGGAACGACTCCGGATGGAACGAAGCCGCCGGAAGCGGGGACTAAACCGGACGATACGAAGCCGCCGGTAACAGGAACGACTCCGGATGGAACGAAGCCGCCGGAAGCGGGGACAAATCCGGATGATACGAAGCCGCCGGTAACAGGAACGACTCCGGACGGAACGAAGCCGCCGGAAGCGGGAGCAAATCCGGATGGAACAAAACAGCCGGGAGCAGGCGCTCAGGGGCCGGACATGACCGGTCTGCCGAACGGATATTATATAGTAGAATTTCGCTATGTCAGCGGACTGGAAGAAGCGAGACCGCTTTATCAGCTTGACGGCGTACTGCCGGTGGATGAGGCGTCGATCGACGGCGTGCCTCCATACGGAACCTATCGT
The DNA here is from genome assembly GCA_937910785.1 of uncultured Lachnospiraceae bacterium. Taxonomy (GTDB): domain Bacteria; phylum Bacillota; class Clostridia; order Lachnospirales; family Lachnospiraceae; genus UBA3282. The sequence goes on from CALDLG010000050.1 coordinate 12,105, forward strand.
CTGGTAAGCGCAGGAACGTCGATTTCGCAGACACCGTTTACGGCGGCCGATGAGAACGGCAGCTTTCCGGAGGGAGAAGCACAGAATACGAATCTGCTGGATGAGAGTACAATTGCCGATCTGATGAAAGACACTTCGGCGGACGGTGCCTTTGTCTATGCGGGAGCCGGCAACGGTACATGGAAGCTGGAGGAAGCATCCGAGGAGGAAGGAGAGGGCTTCAGACTTTTGATCTATAACGCGCCGTCCTTTTTCCGTTGCAGAAACGGCAATGACTGGTTAAAGCGCTATGTTTTCCATTCGCTGACGGGAGACGACAATGAGTCGGAGGAATTTGACATTCAGGTGAGAACTGTTCCGGTGGAACGGGTGAGCAGGGAGGATGTGTCGAATGCGGACCTGATCTATCTGGAAGACGGACTGGGAGAGTTTCTCGGAGGCGGGGCGGAGCTTCATTATCATTACAGCGATCTTGAGGAAGAGATTCTTTTTGGAATTATTTATCGTGCGGTTGAAGAGCTGATGCCGGTGATTGCCGACTACGGAATCTGGGAGACAGCCTATATCGATGCGCCGGATGCCGGACCGAATCCCGGAGGCGGGCAGGACCCTGATACGGGGCAGAATCCGGATACGGAGAATGCCGGGAAGACACTTTATCAGAAGCTTGTCCGGATTTTGTTTAAGAAGAATCTGACCGCTTTTTATCAGGAAATGGAAACGGTCGAAAATATGCTGCTCAATCTTGACAGCTCGGATTATCCGGATAAAACGGACAATTATTATAATTATGTAAACCGAAATATTTATATTGTGAATGACGATACGCCTCTTGTATCGGAAGATTTTTATGAGCCCTTTGACGATGAAAAGGTTTCAAGAGGCTTTATGGAGGTTCTGGCGGCGGTAAAGGCGGAAAACAGCACGCTCGATGATGACGATAAGATCTCGGAGACCGTCAGTAAGGCAAGGGCGGTACAGTATATTATCAATTACGCGGTGGGACTGATCAGCGAATTTCGGGATATTCGGATTCTGGAATTGCAGCCGACTTCAAACAGCCTGCAGGATGTGCAGTACAGAAACGATGAGGATGAGGACTGTACGATTGTTTACTGGAAGAAGGAGGGCGTAGCCGGCGCCGGCCAGCCGGATTCCGGACAGCAGATTCTGCGAAGCTCCAAAATCATTGACGTGACGGTGGATGTGAAGTCCGTAGGGGAATTTTCCGGCAGTCAGAGCGATATCAACAATCAATATCAGATGATATTTATCGGTCTGGACGGCCAGCGTCTCAACTATGAAAAAGAGGGTAAGAAATGGCGGACCGATTACAATGATGAAGAAATGAACGGTCTGGTTTACAGCGCGGAAGGCGACATCGCGAAAGAAGACGGCACGCGCTATGACGGCATCGATATTACGCCGCAGAAAAAGAACGCACTGCTCGATTTCATGCGGGCAGGGTATCCGGTGGTGGTGGAAGATGATTTCTTTACGGACCGGACGGCCAAAGATGTGGGTGTGGATGACATTAACACCGATTATATCGATGATTCTTCTCAGATGTTTGATTTCCTGAGGACTGCCATTAATGAAGAGGGAGATTATCCGTATCAGGATTATCTCTATACGATTTCTGACGTGCACAGCAGCGCTTATTTCGCGTCACAGATCAATATGCGCCGGCCGCAGGTACGGTTTGCGGGAGACGAGGAGGACCGGCCGGACGGCGGGGTATGGACGATCGAGGCCGATGCGGAAGGAAAATACCGGGGAACCGTTCCCTATCGGGTTGTGGACGATGAAGGCGAGGGGTATTCGCGGGATGTGAATATCCGCGTTTACATCGACAGAAACCAGGACGGCAGATTCGCGCCGGATGAAGAGATTTATGACGGTTTCTCGACGGATAACGGAGAGTTTACGATCGAATTTGAAACGCCTTTAAGCGGGATTCTGCCCTGGAAACTGGAAGTTTCCGATGCGGGCAATTCTTACAGGCGGGACGCGCTGACAGGATATTTCAAAGTTTCCGCACGAAACAGCGTTGTAACGCCGATCAGGATTCTGCAGGTTGCCGCGGAGGCGCCGGACGATAACACTGCGGCGAAATACAATCTGGAGCTGATACGGGAAGTGGAGGATCAGACGCTTCTGGGACATTACCTGAAAGGTGCGGAAGGGCTGACGGAGTCACAGTTTGAGATCAAAACGATGCCGGTGAGCGGACTGGAGGCGCAGCTTGCGAAGAATGAAAAATATCTGCAGGGCTTCGACGTTCTCGTGCTGGGCTTCGGGCCGGCGGAAGATCTGTCGGGCGTATCGGAAGCGGTGCGGCAGTATATTGCGGAAGGAAGGGGCGTGCTGATGTCTTCCTCCGCGGCATTGGAAGAGACCGGCCGGCTGGGGCTTGCCGGCTGGCAGCTGGGTCAGAGCGATACGAAGACATACAGCAGGCTCGGAAGTGAGAAGGACTCAGTGCGCTATTACAAGTATGAGCCCTTAAAGAGCGACATGTTTTATCCGATGAGCTATCTGTCTCTGCTGCAGGTGAATGACGGAGTGGTCGGCCACTATCCTTATGCGATCGATGCGGGCAGTACGCTGACGCAGGCGGTAAAAGGCGCTGACTATACGCTGAATCTGTCCGGCAACGGAGAGGATAATTCCATAGCGGATGTTACGGCATGGTATTGTCTGGGGGATTCCCTTCATATGGAGACTTTCAGTTCCTATGATGTTTCCCTGAAGGATGCCGCGAATAACTTTTATCTGTACAGTAAGGGAAATGTCATTTATATCGGAGAGGATGAGTATCCCTATCCATATGGCAATCCCGATGTGGAGCCGGACGCTTCGGCGGACGGCGTAACGGAGTGCCGTCTGTTCGTAAACGCGCTGATGGCGGCCTATAACGTGGGTATCAAGAACCCCAAGGTCAGCATCGTGGCGGGGCTTGCGCCGGATGCCGCGAAGATCGAAAGCATCTGTATTCCGTTTGATGAGCAGTTGAAGGAAATCAGCGATGGGAACATGGGACTTCTGGATGAAACGACCTATGTATATTTCAAGATTGCAGAGCCCAACATGGCGGTTGACAAAACGGTACGGATTGACTTTTATTATGAAGACAGCGCGGGAGCGCCGGTGGATATTGGCGGAGAGATTGTTTACGCAACGCCGTTTGCCTCAGAGGTATGGACCGTGGAGAATAACAGTCTGGTGAATGTGGGAACGGAATTTAAGCTCGTTCCCGGCAGAGTCTACCGGATCAAGGCGCCTGTCATACCGCTGAGAAACGAAACGCGCGCAAATGCGGATATTTATATCGTGGTGAGCTCCAGCTTCTATCACCTCGGAAACAGCGATCCCGTCATCGGAAGCGATGTCGTTACGCTGAACAGGGCGCAGCTGTTCCTGCTCGAATAAACAGGACCGCTGCCCGGATGGAAGATTTTATTTATATGGTAAAAACAGTAATCGGGCTGTCCCCTTCGGGCAGCCCCTGTTTTTATTCCCCCAATATGACAGTTGGAAAATAACTGTTCGGGAAATAGCCGGCAGGAAATAACAGGCAGGAAATAATTAGCAGGAAAATTTTCCTTGCAACCTACTTCAACATGCTGTATAGTAGTTTTCGTTAAGCTAAGAAAACATGTACTTACGGGAATGGGGAATTGCTATGGCAAAATATCTTGTGATTGTGGAATCGCCTGCGAAGGTGAAAACAATTAAAAAATTTCTGGGGTCAAGTTATGAAGTAGCGGCGAGCAACGGGCATGTGCGCGATCTGCCGAGAAGCCAGATGGGAATAGACATCGAGCATGATTTTGAACCGCGTTATATTACGATCAGGGGAAAGGGCGATATCCTCGCAGGTCTTCGTAAAGAGGTGAAAAAGGCCGATAAAGTTTATCTGGCAACGGACCCTGACCGCGAAGGGGAGGCCATTTCCTGGCATTTGTTAAACGCTCTGAAGCTGGAAGGAAAGAAGGTATACCGGATTACCTTCAACGAGATTACGAAGAATGCGGTGAAGGAATCCCTGAAGAATGCCAGAGAGATCGATATGGATCTGGTGGATGCGCAGCAGGCGAGACGCTGCCTTGACCGTATGGTGGGATACAAGATTTCACCGTTACTGTGGGCGAAGGTGAAAAGAGGTTTAAGCGCCGGACGCGTTCAGTCGGTGGCGCTTCGGATTATCTGTGACCGGGAAGACGAGATCAATGCTTTCATACCGGAGGAATACTGGACGCTGGACGCGGTTTTCCGGATTCCGGGGGAAAAGAAACCCCTTCTTGCCAAATATTACGGAACGACGGAGAAAAAGCAGGAGATTTCTTCCAGGGAAGAGCTGGAGGCTGTTAAAAAGACGCTGGAGAATGCCGCGTATCATGTATCGGACGTCAGACATGGTTCCAGAGTGAAAAAACCGCCGATGCCGTTTACCACATCGACGCTGCAGCAGGAGGCCAGCAAGATGCTGAATTTCTCCACCCAGAAGACGATGCGGCTGGCACAGCAGCTTTACGAAGGAATTGACATCAAAGGAAACGGAACGGTGGGTGTCATTACCTATCTGCGTACGGATTCCACCAGAGTCTCTGAAGAAGCGGAGAAGGCGGCGAAGGAATACATCGCGGGACAGTACGGAGAGGCATACACCGCGGAGGCCGGGACCGAGAAGAAAAGCACGCAGAAGATACAGGATGCCCATGAGGCGATCCGCCCTACGGATATCGAAAGGACGCCGTTACAGTTAAAGGATTCTTTATCAAGAGATCAGTTCCGGCTCTATCAGCTGATCTGGAAACGTTTTGTGGCAAGCCGTATGGCAGCCGCACAGTATGAGACGACCTCTGTCAAAATCGATGCGGCAGGGCAGCGGTTTACCGTTGCGGCTTCCAAAGTGAAGTTTGACGGTTTCATGAGCGTTTACAGTGACGAAGAGGAAAAAGAAGAAAACAATACGCTGGTCCGGGGAATCGATGAAACGACACAGCTTGTTTTTGAAGCTTTTGAGGAAAAACAGCATTTTACACAGCCTGCGCCGCATTATACGGAGGCATCGCTTGTGCGCGCGCTGGAAGAGCTCGGCATCGGCCGGCCCAGTACCTATGCGCCGACGATCACGACGATTCTCGCAAGACGCTATATCGTAAAAGAAAATAAGAACCTCTATGTGACGGAGCTTGGTGAGGTTGTGAATCATATCATGAAGGAAGCCTTTCCTTCGATCGTGGACGTGAATTTTACGGCGACGATGGAAGCGCTGCTCGATGGAATCGCGGAAGGAAACGTCAAATGGAAGACGGTCATCGCCAATTTCTATCCGGATCTGGAAGAAGCGGTGGTGAAGGCGGAGAAAGAGCTGGAAGAGATTGAGATTGAGGATGAGGTTTCCGAAGAGGTCTGCGAGAACTGCGGCCGGCAGATGGTAATCAAATACGGCCCTCATGGCAGGTTTCTGGCCTGTCCCGGATTTCCGGAATGCCGCAATACGAAGCCATATTTCGAAAAAATCGGTGTGGCCTGTCCGAAGTGCGGCAAGGATATTGTAATGAAAAAAACCAAGAAGGGCAGAAGGTATTACGGCTGTATCGATAATCCGGAATGTGATTTTATGGTATGGCAGAAGCCGGTGGACAGAAAATGCCCAAAATGTGGTTCTATTATGCTGGAGAAAGGGAATAAATTAATGTGTGCGGATGAAAACTGCGGCTATGTGGAGGCAGCAAAGCAGACTGTTGAGGCGTAAAAAACCGCAATTCCAATAATTGTCTGAAAATTGTGCAAAAATTTGCTCGATATGCGTTGAAAATACTGAAAAGGCATGCTAAAATAAAGATATAGTCTGCGGTAAGCATGGTGACGGAATCGGTTTCTGATTTTGAAAGGCGGGAGATATGAGCGGCGTACAATTATTGGATAAGACCAGAAAAATAGGAAAACTTCTGCATAATAACAATTCGGGTAAAGTTGTTTTTAACGATATCTGTAATGTATTAAAGGAAATTCTCGCATCGAATGTTCTGGTAATCAGCAAAAAAGGAAAGGTTCTCGGTCTGGGCGATCTGGAAAGAGTGGAGTCGCTGACGGAGCTGATTGTGGACCAGGTTGGCGGATTTATTGATCCCATGCTGAATGAAAGATTTCTTTCCGTACTTTCCACGAAGGAGAATGTCAATCTGGAAACGCTTGGTTTTGAAAATATCGATACCAGAAGATTTCGGGCTGTGATCGCGCCGATCGAAATTTCAGGAGAAAGGCTCGGTACGCTGTTCATTTACAAATGCGATGAGCAGTACGATATCGATGATATTATCCTGTGTGAATACGGAACGACGGTGGTAGGGCTTGAGATGCTGCGGGCCGTAAATGAAGAAAGTGCGGAAGAGAACCGGAAGGTTGCGGTCGTGAAATCAGCGATCGGTACGCTGTCCTTTTCCGAGATGGAGGCAATTACACATATTTTTGATGAGCTCGGCGGTATGGAAGGAATCCTCGTTGCGAGCAAGATTGCGGATAAGGTGGGGATTACCCGTTCCGTAATCGTCAATGCGCTTCGGAAATTTGAGAGCGCGGGCGTGATAGAATCTCGCTCCTCCGGCATGAAGGGAACTTATATCAAAGTTCTGAACGATGTGGTTTTCGAAGAAGTGGAGAAGCTGAAAGGACAGAGCAGATATTAGAAGTCCGCAGAAAAATGAATACGGCATAAGACAATGGACTGGTCGAAGATAAAAGGATTTATAGCATGGCAGAATAGCGTTATAGATCCTTTTTTTCCTGTTTTTGGTAATTTTTTGCAGATTCTTTCAAAGGAAGTACATTTTTTTTTCGGCTTTTGACTTGTAATTTTGTTTGAATGATTTTATAATGGTTTAAGGATTTTTATCCTTGTTTGAAAAAAGTGAATGGGGTGTGAATATGAGTTCTTTGTTGAACACGAATGTTTTTGACTATGTCAACGTACTGGACAAGGCAGCAGACGCTGCATGGCTGCGGAACGATGCGATCAGTAATAACCTCGCCAATGTGGACACACCGGGTTATAAGAGACAGGATGTGGATTTTCAGTCTCAGCTTTCGCGCGCTCTCAGACGGTCAAGATATACTTCCATGGATGCCAAGGTGGCGAATCTGAAGACCAATCGTCTGAGTCCTTTATGTTATACGGATTACGCAGGTTTTTCCTACCGAATTGACGGAAACAATGTGGATGTGGATACGGAAGGCGTTTATCTTGCGAAAAACCAGATTACATATCAGGGCCTGAATCTGAGCATTACACAGGAATTTCAGAATTTGAAGGCCGTGATGAAATAAGGGGGAGTAGAAAATGGGGATCTTTACAGCATTTGATATCAATGCGTCGGGTATGACGGCGGAACGCTACCGTATGGATATTATTGCGGAAAATGTTGCCAACGCCAATACGACCCGTACGGAAGACGGCACGCCATATCGCAGGAAGGTAGTCGTGTTTGAAGAGAAAAATTCTCAGACACCCTTCCGCCATGTTCTGAACGCGGCAAGAGACCGCTATTCGGGAACCGGTGTGAAGGTGACAGGCGTATATGAAGATGAATGGACGGAAATGAAAATGGTTTATGATCCGTCGCATCCGGATGCCGATGAGAACGGATATGTGACATATCCCAATGTCAGCACCATAACGGAGATGACGAATCTGATCGATGCCAGCCGTGCTTATGAGGCGAACTCAACGGCCTTTTCGGCGAGCAAGAGCATTGCAACACAGGGCCTTGATATTTTGAAGGGCTTATGATCATAAAACATAATTAAAATCATAAAAAGTAAAAGGGAATCGTTGGAGGGGTAGAAAAATGGCTTTGGATATTACTGCGTTATATAACGTATCTTCCGGTGCGATTAAGGAGGCGGCAAAGACCGCACCGACAACTAAGGCGGATACATATAAGGATCTCAGTTTTAATAATTTTCTGGATTCGGCAATCGACAATATCAATACGACAAACAGTTATTTATCCGATGCGGAGAACGAAGAAATCAGATGGGCGCTTGGAGAAACGGAGAATACGCACGATCTGTCAATCGCCCTGCAGAAAGCATCGACCGCACTGCAGTATACTGTTGCCATAAGGGATAAGCTGTTAGAAGCCTATAAAGAAATTATGCAGATGCAGGTTTAATGGCATATGGCAGATTACTTAAGGAGAAATGGTTGCTGTGGATAAATTGTTAGAGAAATTAAGGGAGTTAGGAAATCGAATATTAGAGTGGTGGAACCGCTTTACGACGAAACAGAAGACCCTGATTGTCATGCTGATATCGGCAGTGATACTGGCAATTGTCATTCTGGTTACGGTGTTGAACCGTCCGCAGTATGTGCTTCTGAAAAACTGTGAGGATACGACGGAAGCGGCGAGCGTAAAGGAGCTTTTGGAAGAAGATGGATTGAAGTATACCATTTCTGACGACGGACTGGAGTTTCGGATTTTGAAATCACAGCAGTCCGACGCTATTTTATTGCTCGGTTCCAACAATATCAAAACAGCCGGTTTTGGGATTGAGAACGTAACAAACGGCGGTTTTGCCACGACGGAGTCCGATAAGCAGAGAAGCTATACGCTGTATCTGGAGAAATATATTGAGGACAATATGCTGGAGCCGCAGGCGGCGGTGAAAAGCGCAACGGTTATGCTGAATATTCCGGAGAATACGGGTACGCTGATCGATTCCGACAAGGAATCCTCCGCCAGCGTCACGCTGGAGCTGAATGAGGAGATCACGCCGGAGACGGCGGCGGCTATTGCGCGTGCGGTCGCTACCGGAATCGGCAATGCGACGACCAGAAACATCGTGATCATGGATACCGAGGGAAATATGCTTTTCTCCGGGGATGATGATTATTCGGCATCCGGTACGGCAAATGCCCAGCTTTCGGTGAAGGCGGAAGCGGAACGGATCGTGACGAGTGAAGTGAAGCAGGTGCTGCTCGGCACCAATGAATTTGATAAAATTGTTGCGACCAATCTGGTTCTGGATTTTTCCACCAGTTCCAGAACGGATCATAACTATTCGGCGCCGGAGGGCCGGGAAGAAGGACAGCTAAGCCGTGAGGACACCTTCAGCCAGATTAACGAAAGCGGTGTCAGCGGCGTTCCGGGAACGGATTCAAACGGCGATGACGGCACTACATATGTTCTGGAGGATGACAGCAATTCCAGATCTGAGACAACCGAAACATCGCGGGAATATCTGCCGAACGAATCGATTATAACATCGGAGACACCGCCCGGACTGATCAATTATAATCAGTCATCGTTGTCGGTCGCGATGATCCGCCACAATATCATCCGGGAGGAAGATATTGAAAGACAGGGGCTTCTGGACACGGTGACATGGGAAGAGTATAAGCTTGCCAATCAGGGGCGTACGAAGTTGGAAGTGGACGAGGATCTGTTCAATGTAGTCTCTAAGGCGACAGGCATTAATGTCGATAACATCGCGATCGTTGCTTACAGTGAGAATATGTTCTTCGACGATGACGGTTCCGGTATCAGTGCAACGGATATCATGCAGATCATACTGATCATCATCATCCTTGCGCTGCTGGCATTCGTTGTGCTCAGAAGCATGCGGAGCGAGAAACACGAAGAGGAAGAGGAAGAACTTTCTGTGGAATCCCTGCTACAGTCCACACCGGATACACAGTTAGAAGATATTTCGTTTGAGGAAGAGTCCGAAACGAGGAAGCTGATCGGCAAATTTGTTGAGGAAAATCCGGAAGCGGCGGCAAATCTGCTGCGTAACTGGCTGAATGAGGACTGGGGGTAAGAACGATGGCGAAAACTGAAGAGAGAATTACCGGTCTGCAGAAAGCTGCTATCCTGTTGATTGCTCTCGGACCGGAAAAATCATCAAATATTTTTAAACATTTGAAAGAAGACGAGATTGAGGAACTGACTCTGGAGATTGCGAATACGAGAACGATTACGCCGCAGGTCAGGGACGAGGTTCTGGATGAATTTTATCAGGTATGTCTGGCACAGCAGTATATCGCCGAGGGCGGTATCAACTATGCCAAGGAAGTATTGGAGAAGTCCTTTGGCGCGGATAAGGCCAGAGATGTTATCGGCAAGCTGACGGCATCCCTGCAGGTAAAGCCGTTCGAATTTGTCAGAAAAACAGATCCTTCACAGTTATTGAACTTTATTCAGGATGAGCATCCTCAGACGATTGCCCTGATTCTTTCTTATCTGTCAGCGGCGCAGTCGGCGCTCATCATTTCCGCCCTGCCGCCCGACAGACAGGCAGATGTTGCCAAGCGTATTGCGGTGATGGACAGAACGAGTCCGGATATTATCAAAGAGGTGGAAAAGGTTTTGGAATCCAAGCTGGCATCTTTAGTAAATCAGGATTACACCATTGTCGGCGGTGTAGATGCGGTCGTAGAAATTTTGAATACGGTAGACCGTGGTACGGAAAAGCATATTATGGAGACGCTGGAAATCGAAGAGCCCGAACTTGCGGACGAAATCAGAAAGAAGATGTTCGTATTCGAAGATATCCTTCTTCTGGACGACAGAGCGATTCAGCGTGTGCTGCGTGATGTCGATAACAGTGACCTTGCGATCGCGCTGAAGGGCTCCAACGAGGAAGTACAGAATGCGATTTTCAACAACCTGTCCAAGCGTCTTGCCGTTATGATCAAGGAAGACATGGAATTCATGGGTCCTGTTCGTATGAAGGACGTAGAAGAAGCACAGCAGAAGATCGTAAATATTATCAGGAAACTGGAAGATTCTGCAGAAATTGTTATCTCCAGAGGTGGAGGTGACGAAATTGTTGTCTAGGAATATATATAAATCGAACTGGGTTGTTGTAGAACCTGAAGATAAATGCCTGATTGACAGCAATTCCCGTCTTGTCAGCAGGATTGAAGAGCGGGAAGCGGATAAAAGAAGACGTGCCGCGCTGGCTGCCGGTGAAGAAGTGGATATGGAAGGCTTCATGGGCGGACTCGGCGTGGAACGAATCGATGCGCAGGGGTATGAGCCGGATGCTGAGGGCGGCAATGTGCTGAAGGCAGCGGATGAGGTCCCTGCAGGGCCTACCCCTGAAGAACTCAGGGAACAGGCCGAAGCCGAGCTGGAGGCGGCGAGGCAGGAAGCGGAGCAGATCAGACGGATGGCCAGTGCGGATGCTGCCAGAGAGAAACAGGAGGCGGCAGAGGAAGGCCGGCGGATCGGATATGATGAGGGTTATCGGATGGCACAGGCCGAGGCCGATAAAATGCGAAGCGAGCTGGAAGCGGAACGTTCCAGAATGGAAGCGGAATACGGGCAGCTGATCGATGAGCTGGAGCCTCAGTTTATCGATACCATTACAGCGGTTTATAATCATGTTTTTCAGGTAGAACTGGAAAATGAAAGAGATATCCTGGTGCATTTAATTGAAACTACTTTGCGAAAAGTAGAAAGTAGCAGGACTTTTATTGTGCATGTTTCCAAGGATGACTATTCGTATGTGAATACGCAGAAGAAGATGCTGGCGGAAACTACCGTAGGAAGCCGCGGCGTTGTGGAGGTCATAGAAGACATTACATTACATAAAAATGAATGTATGATCGAAACGGACGGCGGCATTTTTGACTGCGGAGTGGGAACCCAGCTGGAAGAACTGACGAAGAGGCTGAAACTTCTTTCCTTTGAGGGCTGAAAGCCGTCGGTATCTGCATAAAGGGTTGTGGAGTAAAGGTGTAAGGGGAAATGATTGATTTTACGAAATACGGCAGAATTGCAGATTATACTTTCTTTAAAAGTATGGGTAAGGTTGAAAACGTGGTCGGGCTTACAATAGAATCCGCCGGACCGGAAGCCAAGCTTGGCGATCTGTGCAGGGTATTTCCGGCGGATAAGGATCTGCCGCCGATCATGTCGGAGGTAGTCGGTTTTAAGGGAAGAAAAACCCTGTTGATGCCTTTTGAGAAAACGGAAGGCATCGGAATCGGCTGTACGGTGGAAAATACAGGGATACCGCTGTCCGTACCGGTATGTGATGCGCTTCTGGGGCAGGTAGTGGATGGACTCGGAAGATATGACGGCATGGATACCTCCGGACAGATCACCAATTATCCGATGGAAGCGGCGCCTCCGGATGCGATGGAAAGAGAGATTATAGACGAGGTGCTTTCCCTTGGCGTCAAGGCGGTGGATGGACTGATGACGATCGGCAAAGGGCAGAGGATCGGTATTTTTGCCGGTTCCGGTGTCGGAAAGTCTACGCTGATGGGTATGTTTGCACGCAATACCAAAGCGGACATCAATGTGATTGCCCTGATCGGAGAGCGCGGCAGGGAAGTAAGGGAGTTTATAGAACGGGACCTGGGCCCGGAGGGCATGAAGCGTTCCGTTGTAGTCGTGGCAACCTCCGATAAGCCTGCGTTAGAGAGAAAGAAAGCGGCGCAGACGGCGACGGCGATCGCGGAATATTTCAGGGATCAGGGCAGGGATGTCTTGCTGATGATGGATTCTCTGACGCGTTTTTCCATGGCGCAGAGAGAGATCGGCCTGGCCAGTGGGGAACCGCCGGTATCCAGAGGGTATCCGCCCAGTGTATATTCCGAAATGCCCAAACTGCTGGAGCGTCCGGGACGTTCCTCCAGAGGCTCCATCACGGGCCTGTATACGGTACTGGTGGACGGGGATGATTTCAATGAGCCGATTACCGATACGGCAAGAAGCATTCTGGACGGCCATATTATGCTGGACCGTAAGCTTGCGCATAAGAATCATTATCCGGCAATCGATGTTTTGCAGAGCATTTCCCGTTGTATGAGCCAGATCGTGCCGAAGGAACACAAGATGGCGGCAGGAAAACTGAAAAATGTACTGGCAACCTATCATGAGGCGGAAGATCTGATTAATATCGGGGCCTATAAGAGCGGCAGCAACCCGAATATTGATTATGCAATAGAAAAAATAGATGCCGTGAACGATTATCTGATGCAGGACGTGGACAGTAAATACGATTATGAGCAGGAGCTTGAGATGCTGAAAGCGCTGTTCGAAGAGTAAACGTACGTGCGGAAGGACTGAGAAGCATGGCGAAGTTCAGATACAGGATGCAGAGTATCCTGAATATCAAGATTCAGATGGAAAGTCAGGCGAAGATGGAGCTTGGCCAGGCGCAGAAAAGACTGAGCGAAGAGGAGGAACGTCTGGAAGCGCTTTATCGAAGAAAGGATTTTTATCTGGAAGAAGGCAGGAAACTGCGGATGGATTCCCTGAAGGTGCAGAGTCTCAGGGATAATGAATATGCGGTGGCCCGTATGGAGGAGTATATCGAGGCCCAGAAGGAAAATGTAAGGAAGGCCGAGCAGCAGGTCGAAGAGGCGAGAGAGAAGCTGCAGGAGGTCATGAAAGAGCGTAAGGCGCTCGAACAGTTTATGCAGGAGGAGAACGCCAGAGAAAGCAAAGAAGTAGACGAACTGACAAGCTATACCTATGGACAAAAAAGGGGTTAGTCGAGAGGAAGGCGTGGTTGTTGCGATGGCAGAAGCATTTGATGTGGTAGATACCAAAGCGGAGAAAAAAAGGCTCAAGGATGAGCGTAAAAAAATAAAAAATGAACAGAAGGCACAGAAGAAGGAAGCGAGGCAGCGCGCAAAGGAAATTTCC
>CALDLG010000051.1 GCA_937910785.1 uncultured Lachnospiraceae bacterium
TATTGATTTTTCAAGGCTCAACGCACCAAACGGTGTGGGAAGTTTGAGTTATTTATTTTAGCCTGCATGATCTCCCACATGATAGACAGCGTCTCCGCACGGTTTTTCCGATTCAGCCGATGCAGACAGTCCCAGAATTCCTGTTCGGATATCTGACTTTCCTCTTCTATCCGGTCCCTTTCCCATCCTTTCTTCTGCTCCATGCGGTCTTTTTCTTCCTGCATCAGAACTGCGGTTTGCTGTTCCTCTTCCATTTCCTCCTGTTTAAAAGGCAGCTCTTCCATGTGCTCCAGAATTTCGTCCGCAGATACTCCATAGAATTTTGCCAGCTTATACAGAACATGAATCGATGGCCGTATCCTCCCCGTCTCATAATGAGAGTAGGTCTGCCGGGAAATCTGTAACTGCAGTGCAATATCCTCCTGCTTATAATGCCGGGATTTCCGCAGCTGCCTTAAATATTCCGGTAAATTTACGTTTCTTTCCATCGTCTCCTCCTTTGTTTCCTGCTTACAGCCCATATAATGCTTTTGTCATGTTCCACTTCCTCAAAACCGAAGCGATCAGACCGGCAGCACATATTGCCGTAATAAAGCTAATTCCAACCTGCATCACCGGAGGCACTTTTCCGTTCAGCGGAATAATCGTCAGATAGATAATTTGCTGATGAAACAAATAAATCCCGAAGCTGTTATTTCCAAGCGCATTCCATAATCTGCCATACCGCATATGATCGAGTTTTTCCTGAAAACAGATCATGGCGGAATAAACCATGTAAACCCCCGCAGCAGAACAGAAAAAAGTTATCACCATGACCGCGGCCTTCAAAATATCGGATTTTTCTTCCTTTTGTCCAAGTAAAAAAACAATGGAATACATACCGACTGAACATGCACAGCTTATTAAAATATCCTTCCGCTCCGTTTTTCTGTCTTTTTGCGCATAAAGAAAGGCTCCCGAAAAATAAAAAAACAGATATTTTACCGCCGTTGATATTTGAAAAATATTCAGCCCCGCTTTATCAAGCAAGATACCCCCCCGAACGATAAAACCGCAATTTTTATCATTCCCTTAAAAGACAGCGGTATTTTATCAAAAAGAAAATAGCAGATACCATAAATCCAAAACAACATAAGCAGAAACCAGAGCTGTGAAGGCGCATACCCCAGAAAATATTTTTTTACGATTTCCGTCAAATCCACACCGTTATAATAAATATAAAAGGGTATCACCCATGTAATGGCAGTTACACAATATGGCCGCAAAAGCCGTCTGCCGCGCTTTCTTATATCCTGCAGCGCATCTTGCTTATGTTTTCCCTGTTCCGTACGCTGATAATAAAATAAAAACCCCGACGCCATCGTAAAAGTCTGTACATGAAAAGTATTCAGCCAGCCGGAAAAAAACGTAATATAACCGGCGGAATAAACCGGTCTGACCCTGTGAAACCAGTTTCCCGTAAAAAACAGACAGCAGTGGTACAATACAACCACCAGCATCATCATCGTTTTGAGATTTTTAATTGCGGATAATCTGTTTTTATTTTCCATACTTTTTTTCTTTTATACTTTTGTTAAGAATAATGCATCTGACTTTTGAGAATAAAATCACTAATTTCTCCCGGTAAAAAACGGCATTCACAAGGGCGATTACAGCGCCCCATATTATTACGGTTTTCAGGGCGAGCAAAATCCACGCGGGATAACTGACAGACGTTATCTGACTCCTGCTGCAAAAAGCCCCAAGTAACACTGTTATCAGATTTACAATCATCTGCCTGGCAAAGTTTTTTACCGGCCACCGTACTAAATTTCGGGAAACATATCCGGCCATCCAGACCGTCTGATAAAGCATCGCGATCATCGTACCCGCTGCCACGCCTGCCAGTCCCCATTTCCCGACCGCAGCAACAGATATCGTAATATTGAGAACTACAGCGATAACATAGCAGCTTTGGGTCTGTTTATAATGACCTCCGGCCAGAATCATAATATTATATGGCAGCCGAAGGCAGTGTCCCGCATGCGCCATGACGATTAACACCGCAAAGACCGGCCGTATATAGTCCGCGTCGGTTATTCCCTTTGTGTAAACCTGAATAAACGGCAGAATCAAGGTTCCCGTACAGCCGAAAACAAATACCGTTCCTGTATGAATCAGCCATTCGGACCAGCCGAATATTCTTTTTAACTCATCGAGCTCCTGTTTTGCCCACAGCGCCCCCACCAATGCCTGTAATCCATTTGTCATGGATACAAATAATTGTTTCATACTGTAAACAATCAGATTATACACGGAATAAATCGATACGTTTTGCAGTGTCGAAAATACCGTAAGAACAATATTGTCAACTCCGTCCACTACAACGGCGGAAATATGTTGTGCCAGACCATTCCATTTCTGCCTGATCGGTTCCTGCGTATATACGATATGCCGGTCAATCCTGTAGTTCCGGCGAATATAAATCCTCAGGAACAACGGTCTCATAAAGTATAACAATGATGTGGTCAGTTTAACCATATGGATTGTCGCTCCATGCCTGATTAATATTACACAGGCAGCCGTATTTAAAATCAGGGTTATCATCTGCGCCGTATACTGGACAAAACCATGTTGATCCGCGGTCAGAAGCAGTCTGTCCACAACGCCAAAATAATATTGACTGAAAAAACTAAGACTCATTGCCACAATCAAAGCAGCCGTATAGGCCCATCCGAAATTCCGGGCAGCAATGCGGGGATACAGCAGAATCAGTAAACCGATATATAACAGCAGCAGCCGGGCCAGCCGTTTAAAAAATCTGTCGGCGGATACGATAATTTTGCTGATCGATTCATAGTCTTTTTTCTCCAGCGGTTCATACAGTGATGATTGAACTACCGAGCCGACGCCAAATTCCAGAAAGGCTATCACATTCAAAAACTGTGACACAGAATTTACAAGTCCGTTTACTTCCGATCCGAAGCTCCGAAGAAGCAGTCTCGGCAAAATAAACCCGCAAATCAACGCCGTAACCTGAAAACCCAATGCGGAAACCGTGTTGTACACCAGTCGCTTATTTCTCACCGGACATTCTTACCCTCTTCCCCAATAACGTATTTTTTGCACGAAGTGTGCCGGAATCGGCTTATATACAAAAGGCAGCGCCCAGGGCATCATTTTCATTTCCCGGTATCCCTTTTTTCGAATTTTGATTTCATTTTTTCTTCCCTCAAAGCTCCGCCTCCGGATATTGTCATCGTCCAACCGATAAACGTATAACGGATCATGAATGTTTTTCCCCCGATACCCCATCGCGTAAAGTCTCATAAACATATCGAGATCTTCCACACGCTTTGTTTCTCCTGCTGCTCTGTAGCCGGAAACCGCCATAATGCATTCACGCCTGAACATGGTTGCGGGATGTGAAAATGGGAGTCCCCACAGAAAATGATAACGATTCGGATACTCACACTTTTTATCCATGATACCTGTAATCCTGTCCGGGCTTCGGTCAAATATCAGCATCGCGCTGCTTACAAAATCTATTTTTTCACGCTGTAATACCTGCAAAAGTCTTTCTATCCGATCAGGCTTACTGTAATCATCTATGTCCTGTATCATCAGATAATCCCCCTGACTGGCTTCTATGCATCGGTTCCTCGCTGCCGCCGCATACAGGTTCTTCTCATTATGTAAAATATGAATTCTTGAATCTTTTTTCGACCAGTATTCCAAAAGAGAGGCGCTGTTGTCCTTAGATGCATCATCGCATATTATTATTTCAAAATTCTGATAAGTCTGCCGCAGAAGTGACTTCATGCAGAGATCAATATAGTTCTCAGCATTATAACAGGCTGCTATAACAGACACCAATGGAGGATTTGTACTCGTCATTTCCGGACTCCTTTTTATAATAATTTATTTCTATTCCACATTTTTCTTCCATTATCGGATATTTTCCTTGCCGGAACTCCCGCAATCGCAATTCCTTCTTCCTCAAATGATTTGTTGACCAATGCCGCCGCGCCGATTGCAATCCCATCCGCAATTAAAATATTGCCCAATACGGTTGCACCGACTCCGACTACAACATCGTTGCCAATGACCGGCGCCCCATCCGTAACTCCCTGCGCGACAAACGCGGTTCCGATATGAACGGAACAGTCTCTGCCGATTCTCACGTTCGGATTAGTGAGCACGGAACCCAGATGCATAATTTTCAAACCTTTGTCAAAGACATTTACAGCAATGTGAAGG
Organism: uncultured Lachnospiraceae bacterium; assembly: GCA_937910785.1. Taxonomy (GTDB): domain Bacteria; phylum Bacillota; class Clostridia; order Lachnospirales; family Lachnospiraceae; genus UBA3282. Next base: position 4,240 of record CALDLG010000051.1, read on the forward strand.
CCGTATTGATTGCGCTTTCTGTTTAATAGTATTGTGTGAAAAATATAGCGTATTCTGTGACCGGTATTATAGTGATATTCCGTAATTCTGAGTCTTCTTTGAAAACTCCATATGACCGCCGCCTCGGTATGCGCCAGATGCCTCAATACCCCCCCCGATTTAATTCTCCGTATTTTCCCTTCTCATAGGATAACCATTCCCGAAGCTCTTTCCTGCTTTGAATCATTTTATTCCTCACGCTTTCCGCCTTAATGTCCTTATAATCCGGGAATACAGACTGGCCGCCCTTACACCCAGAAATTTTTCGATCTTTATCTGGCGCTTATAATTTTTTTCTGCCTCCCGCGGTAACAGCCATTCCATCCCTGATTCCATCTTCACATGGCAGGGATGACAAAACCCGCAGGGACTTCCGTTAATCGGAGAATGGCAGAACCATATGTGCTTCATAATATCCTCATATCCCCATTGCCTGATTTGCCGCTCCATATCTTTTTCCGTTCTCGTTATAATCGGAAAGCGAAACCATCCAAACAACAATACCCCTTCTTTACTCGACTTCTCACAGTCTATTTCTCCGTTTGTACCCTGAAATTTCATCGACGCATATTTTCTGATTGCCATCTGAATATGGCTGGTCTCCACACCGCCGTTTTCCGTTCCAAGCTCCATACCCGGAATCATCATGCCGAGTCTCGCCAGCCATTCATGCTGCCTTCCCAGACCAGTATCCGCGGCTGCTTTTTCATAGGCATCTGTAATCTCCTTATTCTCCGGAATATCCGCCAGTTCAATCTGCCGTACCGGTAAAAAAACAGCCTTTGTTTCCTGTCTTTCCTTCAGCATTCGGATAATCAGATCCATCGCCTTTGTCTCGTAACCGATGCTTTCTCTTCCGGGGTCCCTTACATACACCGGTTCTATCGTGACCTGCATCCTCGATAATTCTATGATCCGAAAAGTCGAATCCCAGCCGCCTGTCCACAAGATCCTTACCGGCTCTACCCCCCCCCTATTGCAAAATGAAATCACATTCCGCTCTCCGCTTTTCATTTTCATAAAATATTTATCCACCCTCCGAATTTATAATCCAGCTGTTCCGGAACAAATTTTCCATACCCGCCGGCCGGATAAAAAGTAAATTCTCCGAAATAAATGCTGCCATTGGTACAATAAAAGTCCGTCCGGACAAACGGTATCCCCTCGGACAGTCTTTCTGCCAGAAGAAGCATTTCCTCCAATTTCTCCGGTCTCTCCACCATGTATCCGGGATCTGCCGGCGATTCAAGCTTTGTTCCAAGATACCTCCAGTCCGTATCGTAAAAATACAGTTTGTGCCGGGTAAACCGATCAATACTCACCTGAATTGCCCTTGCCTTTCCATGAAAATTATAAATTTTATAGTCCCTTAGATCCCCTGTCTCTCCACCGGCTATATATTTCTCCGCAATAATTCTTGGTTTCACTCCCCGATATGCCCACTCCCGGTTCAGATAATAAAAATTTCTTTTTAATCCTTTTCTCAGTTTTGCCTTCGCCGCGGCAAAGTCAAAAGCTTTCTTATCCGTACAAAGGATTACACTGCCGGCATCATGTGTACATTTCAGCACAAACTTTTCGGGCAGTTTATCGAAGTCTATCTCATCAACGCCATCCCATACTCCAAGTGTTGGGATAATATATTCTTCTCCCGCCCTACGGGCAACATAATTCTTTACCTCATATTTATCCACCATTGTCATATAAGCTTCATCATGATGGTATAATTTCAGCCATTGCATCTTTTCATTAAAACACACAGGATTTTCCAAATTGAGCTCGTTTCCCATATATAATCGGTATTTCTTTTTTATATAGCTTTCATCCGATAATCGATTATACACTCCCAGCGCCGACAGATAGGCAAACTGTTTCTGTTTATCCATTCCCGATAGCCCGATAGCGATACGCTTCAACCGTTCTTTGTCCATTAATGTTTTTCCCCTGCTTTTCTTTTTTCAGCCGCATATACCAGCATGTAATAAATTAATCCCAATATTGTCTGATGAAATAAGGAATAGTAAGAAACCATTGCAAAATCGATTAACAGATAAATTCCCATAATTGCTATTGCCAGTCTGCTTAACTCATCCTTCCGTCTTTCCTTTTCCATCCTCAGGTACAGGAAAATATAATATGCATTTCTGGAATAATACAGGATAAATCCGATGAGACCATAATTACATAATATTTCCGTATAATTACAATGCGAATAGACTTTGTAGCGATTCATTCGTTCGAAATTAGCTACCCCGATTCCCCGTACAGGATGCTGAAGAAACAGTTCCAATGCTCTTTTTATCATATTTTCCCTCATCAGGTCAGAGGCATTGTAACGTTCTTTCCTGATCAGACCCTGCAAAAACTCCCCCATTCTTTTTCCGATCACATTATATAAAAAGGGAATATTAAAAATCGCATAAATTCCTGCTATTACGACAATCATCAGAAATAGAACTGTCAAAAATCCCTTTAGCGTCCTTTTATTCATCCAGATAATATAAAGAAGGACCACCGTTCCCAGCATCACCAGAACCTTTTTGCTGCCCGTCAATAACGAAAAACAGATATACGGAAAAAGAAGCGCCAGCCAGATTTTCTCCTTACCTGTCAGATAGAGATACCAACAGCACAATCCTGAAAAAATCAGCAGGATACCGAGTGTATTGACATTAAATCCTTCCACTGTAATTCGCGAATTTAAAGAATGCAGATCCGCATTGGTTAAAATTAAAACGCAAACCCCAGTGCCGCATATTGCCATGGATTTAATGATAAATTCCAGATGTCTTCTGCTTCTGACACACTGCAAAAGCAGCGTGGATAAAATAAAATTTAAAAAAATCTGAAACATCGCATCCGTCTGCCTGTAATATGCCCACGTCAATGAGAGCCCGGCATACAAAACAAAAGCGCCGCTTAATACGACGGGATGGGGCAGTCTTATCTCGCTCCATTTCATGACAAAAAGAAGAAAGCACAATGCAAACAGCACACGCATGGTATTGGCAAATAACGCATTTTCCGCATTATTTCTGACAACATATAAAAATAAAAAATAAGCAAAAACAATGATATTGATAATATCTACATAAACACTTTTATTCTTGATTCGAAGCATACCGTTTTCCTATTTTCTATGCTCAGTTTTTCTTCTGAAGCGATAATTTTTTTCGATCGAGTTTCCCAGAATATAAATGTCCTTTTCCACAATCCGGCACTTCCACATTACATAGGGAAGACTGATCTGATCTCTTGTAGGATATTTCATATATTCATCCCACCATGCTTCCATCAGTCTGATACAATCCGCTTGATTATGCCGCCTGACAAGAATCGTATTTTCATATAATCCGGCATGTTCCGGATAGCCGTTTTCATGATATTCCTTCATCTGTTTTCTTGTGATTCCGGAATCGGCTCGTTTGGAATAGATAACGCCTTCCGCTTCCATATAGATACAATCCCTGAACGCATGCCTGTGAACACCAAAGTATTTTTTCCCAAGGTTCAATGCGACCGGCATCATGTCAGCCAGCAGCATAATGGTTCCGTCTATATAAATGGAAACATCATATTCGGCAAAAAACTCCTGCGGATGCAGTTTGACATATCGATTTATTTCCACAGGTTTCCTGTTTTTCAGTTGTTCATAATCCGATATGTCTCTTTTTTTCCAGATCGAATCCTGCCTGACTTCCATATCGGTAAATATGACATAATCTATTGCGGGATTGATATAACCGGGTTCTTCCAGATCATCATATCCATTTACAATACAGGTGTAGACCACAACCGAAGGGAGCCTGTCCGTTTCCCATGTATACCGCTCTGCTTCGATTTGCCCGAAGTCCTTCTTTATTTCCCCTGATGCATCATGTGGTCTGTTTACCAGTTTCTTTTTTATCAGCCGCCCCTTTAAAATTTTTAAAATATCAGAAAGACGTTTTTCTTTTATAAGTCCTGCCAGTTTTTTCTTTTTGAGAAGAGCCTGATATTCTCCGGAATAATATAATTCAAGATACGCTCTGTTCATCTCTGCCATCTTTCTACTGGCCGGCGGTTCCGTATAAATCATAGCTGCACCACTGCTCTTTCTAAATCCTTCCCATTTTTCCTTTTGCTCCGTCCATATATCCCTTTAAATAATACTGAAATCTGATCAGTTTATCCGGCTCATACAGAAGCGTCTTCAAAACTGCCTCAAATAATCCCGGCGTAAATTGATATAATATTCTTCCATATTTTTTTCTGAGAAATTTTTTATTTCTAAACTTGTAATATCCTCTGACCGGATTATCGAAAAGAGGATGTATCACTTTCCATAAAAATTTTCTTGGCTCGGAATTTCCTGCTCTCTGATATAGAACCGCACCTTCCGTTTTTACAAGCTTCCATTTTTTTATAGAAAGGTTTATGCAAAAATCAACATCAATGCACTCTATGAATAAATCATCATCAAAACCATGAACCTCCTCGTAAGCCGCCCTGCTTTCAAGCATTCCGGATGTTATCGCAAACTTTACGCTTCTGGTTTTTTCCGTTTCTGCTCCGTTCAACGCCGGAACGGTATCATAATATGGAACAATAAAGGGTGCTGCCACAATTCTGCCCGGATTTTTCTCCACATAGGAGATCATGCTTTCCACTGATCCCTTCCGGAAAATCGAATCCTGATCCATCGTAAACACATAATCCATGCCCTCTCCAAATGCTTTCCGGCAGCCCTGGTTCAGCGCAGCTGCCAGACCCAGATTCCCCTGATTCCACAGATACCAAATATGATCAGTTTCCTTTAATTTCCTGATCAGTTTTTCATTCGCCGATTCGGAATTATCAATGACATAGATTCTCTCAAGGTTCCCGGAATAAGACCGGATATTGGAAATCACTTTTTCATCCGGATGATATAAAACAACAACGGCGGCATATTTATATTCCTGACTGTTTCTCATCTGTTCTTTCCGTTCGTTTTTTCCAAATTTTCATATATATTTTTCATGCGTTCATGCACCCCCGCAAGGCCATATCCGATGACAGCTGTCCTGTTATGGAGTCCCATGGCAGTACGCTGTACGGCATCTTCTGCCAGCAATGTCATTTTATCGGCAAGCTCCGATTCTGTTTCAAATATATATCCCGTTTCACCGTCCACGGAATAATCCCTGATCCCATGATGATTTGAAGTAAGCAAAGGAAGCCCGCTTGCCATCGCTTCTAATGCCGCCAGCCCCAGTCCTTCTCGTTTGGAAGGAAATACAAAAATATCGGCGCACTGATATATTTCCGCAATCTTTTTTTGAAATCCCATGAAATGAACCCGATGCTCCAGGCCAAGTTTTCGTGCAAGTTTTTGTAAATCATTTTTCAGCCTGCCTTTTCCCGCTATAAAATACCGGATATTTTGATTTTCCATAAGCGGCATAGCCCTGATTACGGCTTCATGATTTTTGTTCTTATTTAATTCGCCCACGGAGAGTACGATAATCTCCTTATTTCCACATCCGAGTTTTTCTCTGATCCGCAGCCTCTCTATGCATTCCGCTATCTTTTTACCCCCCCCCGTATTGATAAATCGCTCTTGAAATCTGGTCCACTCTTTCGCTGCTGTATTCTCTGATTTTTACAAGATTATACGCGCCTTTTTTGAGAAGCGCCTCTTCATCTGTCAATAACAGCTCCGTTAAAGCCTGCCTGATGGAACTGATATCATCAGGTTCAAAGAAAACGCCTCCGTTTTCATCTATCAACTCCGTATTTCCGCGGATTCTTCCACATGCGACCACAAGCCCGCCTGCCATCGCTTCCATCAAAGCCACAGACAAGCCTTCCCTGTGCGATGGGAAGACAAAGATATCCGCTGCCGCATAAAGTTCTGAGATGTCTTCACAAAATCCTGGTATGAAAATCTTATCCGTTAATGATAATGCATGAACCAGCTCTGTCAGCTTTTCTTTCCGATGTCCCTGCCCTGCTATAATGTAATAGACCTCTTTCTTTATTTTCCTTTCTCTTATAATCTCAGCAACTGCCCTGATCGCCGCCTCATGATTCTTATTATCATTCAGTTCACCTACGGAAAGCAGCAAAACGGCATTTTCCGGAATATGAAACTTTTCTCTTATCCGGGCCCTGTTCTTATTTCCAAATTTATTTAAGTCCACACCGACTCCGGGTATATATACCGTTTGGAGGGCGTGGAAATTCTTTCTCGCTCTGTTGTAATCCTCTTTATTAATCAAGATTAATATATCGGTCCACTTGCTTAATAAGTATTCCACCGGATAATAACATAACCAGTTCCGAAGGGGAGCTCCCTTAAAAAAATGAAATCCATGCGCCGTATATATGACCATCGTATGCGTCTTATGTGCAGCTGCTCTTGCAATTACGGAGCCGATAGGAGAGTGGCAGTGAATAAATCTGTAATGGTATTTCTCTATGAGCCTGACCGTATATTGATACGCTTTTGTATTATTTATAACATCGGTTGGTTTTCTGGTCGCCGTATAATGAAACCATTTTCCATGATGGGCCTCTATCCACTTCTTAAACGCCTCCAGCCTTTCCCCTGATATCGGATTTCCCTCAAGAAAATTACCCAATACATGTACTTCATATCCCATTTCTTCCAATATCAGAATATTGTTCTGATTAAATTGTTCTATCATGGCGGCTGTAGTCGCCATCATAAGCATCTTTTTCAATCCGTACTACCCCTCAGTGTTCCAGTTACCGATCATCTTGCTCTTCTCTTTTTCAAATCCTTCCGTACTCTCCGCGATAAACAACGTTTTCACAGTCAGCATGATCAGCTTTAAATCCAACAGCAGATTCTGATTTTCTATATACATCAGATCCAGCCTCAACTTATCGTATGCGCTCGTATTGTATTTTCCGAAAATCTGCGCATATCCCGTAAGTCCGCCCTTTACCCTCATACGATATGCGAACTCCGGAACCTCTTCACAGTATTTCTTCACATGCTCCACCCTTTCAGGCCTTGGTCCCACCACAGACATATCGCCTTTTAAAATATTAAAAAGCTGCGGCAGTTCATCGATACGGAACCTTCTGATAAAGCTTCCCACTCTGGTTATCCGCGGATCACGCTCCGTACAGGGTATGACTTTTCCCCCTTTCTCCGCGTCCGGCACCATACTCCGGAACTTAATGATTTCAAAAACCCTCCCATTCGCCGTGCACCTTTTCTGTTTAAAAAATACAGGTCCTCTGTCTTCTATTTTGATTGCCGCTGCCGTCAGCAACATCGGCGCCGCGGTCAGAGCCAAAACCACAATCGAAAGAATCAGATCCAACAGTCGCTTACTTCTGTACTGCTTCGTGTCCAGATAATTGTACTCATATTTGAATAACGGTGTATCGATCAGTGTCCGCTCCTTAAATCCCTGCAAAATAATATCCGAAACTCTGGGCGTAATATAAAGGTTTCTGCGATGCTCAATACAATATTCCATCGTA
>CALDLG010000052.1 GCA_937910785.1 uncultured Lachnospiraceae bacterium
CTGCGGCACGCCTTCGATCGTCCCCATATCCGGCAGACTCATACCGTTTAGCAAATGAAGCAGCGTTGTTTTCCCTTCTCCGGAAGGGGCCATCAGGCAGTACCGTCCCCCCGGCCGCAGCATCAGGGAATAATCGGACAAAACCTGATGCTTCCCATATGCTTTGCTTACGTTCCGAATACAAATCTCAGGTAATGCTGCTCCCCGCTCCTTCGGCCGCGGCGAAAGCGCCGGATAAGGCTTCCATTCCTCAAACCTTTTTAACAGATGCAGAACCGCTTTCTCAAACAGAAAGCTAAGCAGAATAACCGTCAGCGTCCAGGCGAACAGTCCTGCCGTATCCAGATAAATCTTGGACAGATAAATTCGTTCTCCCAAAGAATTCTGCGGCATGCCGATCACCTCCGCCGCCACCCCGGATTTCCAGCTCATGCCGAGGGAAACTTTCAGACAGCTTGTCAGATAAGGCATAAGAGCCGGACGATAAAGAAAGCAGAAACGATTCCATCTGCCGACGCCGAATACCTCCGCCATTTCAAGCAGTTCTCCGTCTGCGCTTTTCAGCCCCGCCGCCGTATTCACATAAACATTCGGAAAAACAATCAGAAAACTGATATAAAAGGACAAACCGGAAGAGCCGAACCAGATCAGCAGAAGAACGACGAAAGAAGCCACCGGTATGGACTTTAAAACCGCGATGACCGGAGAAAAAAACTCACCCAGCAGCGCATACCGGTACGAAAGCGCGCCAAAAAGCAGGCCACAGGAAAAAGCCGCCAGAAACCCCATACCGATTCGACCCGTCGAGCATAAAACGGTACGGATGAAATCCGGCCCTGTCAGATTTTCAAGAAAAGCCTTTCCCACCTGAACGGGCCCGACCAGAAGAATCTCATTGTCCGTCAATATCGCGGCAGCCTGCCAGACACACAGCCAAAAAAGAATAATCATACTGCGCCGCCAGATGGCCCCGGCACAGGAAGGTCCGTTTTTCATCCCGTTATTCTTCTTCTCCCATCGCTTCTTCCCTCTCACGGATCCTCCTTACCTAAGGCATCTGTAAACGCCTGTCGTTCGCAGATGCCTGACATCCGACCGCCGCTTTTTGTGTCCCGCATATTTACCATGCTCTCCCGCACATTCCTTTACGGAATATAATAGAAATCCTCTCCCGGCAGGCTCCCGCCTACGGACGCCGCATCCTGTTCGAATAAGACTTCCAGATAACCGGACAGCGCTTCCTTCATCTCTTCCCCGTCGATAAACGTAATATTGCAGTACGGCATCGCTTTTTCCGCCACCGGCGCCTTTTCGATAATCCCGTAAGACGCAACCAGCCTGGCCGCTGCTTCTACGTTCTCATTTGCATATGCCGCACTGGTTTCGTGTTCTTCCAGAAATTTCCCGACCGCTTCCGGATTTTCCGAAAGAAAGTCCTTTCTGACAACGGTTACGCCGGTCACCAGACTGCTTCCGCCTTCCCCCTGCACCTTCGTCCATTCCTCCGTCAGATCCATGACAACGGACAGTGCCTCGTTCTGCATACATGCCGCCGTCACGAAAGGCTGCGGAAGAATTCCGATCAGGTCCGGATTTTCCGAAAGAACCGCCGCCACCTCTGTTGCCTCCGATTTATACTCCAATGTGATATCATCGGTCGTCAGTCCGTTTTCCGCCAAAAGGTACTGCAGACAATAGTCCGGCGTCGTTCCCTTTCCGGTCAGACAGACCGTCCTCCCTCTCAGATCTTCCATAGAATGGACGGAATCATCCCCCGATACCATATAGAGGACGCCGAGCGTATTAATATCGATTACGGCAACGCCGCCCTTCGTTTTGTTATATAAAACGCTTGCCACATTCGCAGGCACGAGCACGATGTCAAATTCTCCGGAAACCATTCCGGGAAGCAGTTCATCCGCGGCGGCCGCCATCGTAAAATTATAACTGCCTTCCGCATCTCCCGCTTCCGCCCTGTTCATCAGATAAACGAGCCCCATCGAGGTCGGGCCCTTCAATGAACCGATCCGAATGTCCATAGTCTGCGCCCCGTCATCCACAGACTCCTCCGCATCGTCCTGCCTCTCATCCGCAGATTCCATCGCATCGTCCTGCCTCTCATCCGCAAGCTCCTCCGCATCGTCCTGCCTCTCATCCGCAGATTCCTCCGCGCTCCCCGTTTCTTTGACCGCTCCGCCGCATCCTGTCAGAAATGCCATGCCGAGCGCAATACTCATCATTACCGCAACGATCTTTTTTTTCATACCTGCTGCCATTCCTTTCCTCATTCATTATGATCCCGGCGGCTTTCTTCCACTCTTTGGCGGGATTTCCTTTTCGCACCCAAATCCGGAATAAGAAAAAAGCACGCCCTGACAAAGGCGCACTGATATCATCAAAATAAGATTGGCGGCCTTTCCTCTCAGAACGAATCTTCGAGCGTCAGAATTCTTTTCGATTCTCCGTCGGGCGCACCCTCCGGATCATCCGTTTTCATTGTACTATCATTTTCATCAGAAAACAACCCGCCTGATGCTTCAGGCGGGCCGTTTTTATCATTTTTCTTTTCCGGTTTTACCGATTCTGGAAACAGAAGTTATTTCATCTGCTCTTCCTGCTTCTTGATCATTCTACGAACCATCTCTCCACCGATGGAACCTGCTTCTTTGGAAGTCAGATCACCGTTGTAACCTTCCTTCAGGTTTACACCAAGCTCAGAAGCAACCTCTGTCTTGAAACGATCCATAGCTGCCTTAGCTTCCGGAACTTCAACTCTATTCGTTTTGTTACTTGCCATTTTCTTTCACCTCCGAAAATACATTTCATCTTTTTATCTATATTTGAGATAAGCGATCGTGACACCGCTTATCCCAGTTTTCATTGGAAATCCATTGCTGTATTTCCCTTGCTGTTCAAGCGCGTTCGTATCACTTATCTTGATGTTAGTATGAACGGATTGCAAGAAAATATTTTGGTAATTTCTTCTATTCAAAAACAATCGTTTCTTTCATTTTGAGCGCCGCCTCTTCCCCGGCAAACAGCTCTAACAGTTTCAGGGCAAAAGGAAGCGCCGTCCCCATGCCGCGGCTTGTAATGACATTGTCCGACACGCTTACCGGCTCTCTTTTCACATCGGCGCCTTCCAGATGGCTTTCAAAGGACGGATAGGAACATGCCGCTTTCCCTTTTAAAATGCCCCGGTGTCCGAAAATACTCGGCGCGGCACAGATCGCCGCGATATATTTCCCTTTTTCATAAAAGGCGTCTACCTGCTTCATCAGCGCTTCCGTCGCCTCGAGACCTTTGGTTCCCTCTCCGCCGCCCGGCAGTACGATCATATCCGTCCTGTCGAAATCGACCTCTTCCAGTAATCCGTCCATTTCCACCGCGATTCCATGGGAACCTGTCACGCTCTTTTTCCCCGTTACGGATATCATATCGACATCGATATTTCCCCGGCGAAGAATATCTACCACGGTCAATGCCTCGATCTCTTCATAACCTTCTGCAAAAAATACGCATACTTTACTCATCGTCTTCCCTTGCTCCTTTCGTCTCCGCATCACTTGATTTTTGCATCATCTGCTTTTTGCATCGTTTGCTTTTCCGCATCATCTGCTTTTTCCACATCGCTTGTTTTTCTTCTGCGGTTATTATATCATTATAACAGACAAAAAACATCTGCGCCAGTACGGCGCAGGAAAGGCATCTTTTCACAAAATACAGGAAAGGCATGGTGAACTCTATGGAAATCGAACGAAAATTTACAGTCAGAGCTTTGCCCGAACAACTGGGTCAATATCCGGTCCGCCATATCGAACAGGCCTATCTGAATACCGACCCTGTTGTCAGAATCAGAAAACAGGATGAGGAATATTACCTCACCTATAAAGGAAAGGGACTGCTTGCCAGAGAAGAGTACAATCTCCCATTAAATGAGCATTCTTATTATCATCTTCGTGAAAAGGCTGACGGAAATATTATTGCAAAAAAACGGTATCTCATCCCTGTCGAACATCCGACATTTACGTCAGATTATCAGACATCCGTTGACCAGGTTAGTCTAACTATAGAGCTCGATGTTTTCGATGCTCCGTTTGAAAATCTGGTCATCGCGGAAGTGGAATTTCCCGATGAAGCCATGGCGGCCGCCTTCTGTCCGGTTGACTGGTTTTCAGAGGATGTCACAAACGATCCGGCCTACCATAATTCTAATCTGAGCCGGCAAAAAATTTAATATCCTTTTGGAGAAACCGCATCCCGGTTCGGGGAAATCACCGCTGCCTGCTGTCAGGAAATTCTTCCGTACAGCTTCGTCATTCGTCTGATGCGGTGTGCCAGTTCTTCATCAAACGCTCCTTTCAGCATCCGCCATTTCCAGTTTGTTCCAAGCGTGGAAGGCACGTTGATTCTGGCCTCCGCGCCGAGACCCAGATAATCCTGCATCGGTATAATGCAGGTATCGGAAACGCTGGCCATCGCCGCACGGATAAACTCCCACTGAATCTCCTTATTGGAACGGATATCCAGATACCGCTTTGCGAAGGCTTTGTCATGTCTGTTCAGCGATTCCAGCCAGCCGAGTACGGTATCGTTATCGTGCGTTCCCGTATATACGACACTGTTTGCCGTATAGTTATGCGGAAGGTAATCGCTTTCCTCCCTGGAATCAAACGCAAACTGCAGAATTTTCATACCGGGATAACCTGTCTTTTTGACCAGCTTCAGGACCGAATCAGTCAAAAATCCAAGATCCTCCGCAATAACCGCTTTCTTTCCAAGCTTCGCCTTCATGACCTGGAAAATATCATAGCCAGGCCCTTTTTCCCAATGCCCGAACTCGGCCGTCTGATCGCCGTAGGGAATGGAATAGTATTCGTCGAACCCTCTGAAATGGTCGATCCTGACCACATCGTACAGCGTGAAGCAGTATGCGATCCGTTTCATCCACCATTCATAATCCGTTTCCTCGTGATAATCCCACCGATACAGCGGATTGCCCCAAAGCTGTCCCGTCGCGGAAAAGGAATCCGGCGGGCAGCCCGCAACGGCAAGCGGCGTCAGGTCCTCATCCAGCTGGAAAAGCTCCGGATTCGCCCATGTGTCCGCGCTGTCGAAGGCAACATAAATCGGAATATCTCCGATGATCTGAATTCCTTTATCGTTCGCGTATTCCTTTAACGCAAACCATTGTTTCGCGAACAGGAACTGCTGAAACCGGTAAAAAACGATTTCTTCCTTATGTTTCTCACGACAGGCATCGAGCGCCTCCTTTTTACGCAGCTTAATGTCCTCATCCCATTCGATAAAGCTCACGCCGCCAAAGGAATTTTTAATTGCCATATAAAGGGCATAATCATCCAGCCAATAACCGTTTTCACGCACAAATTCCTGAAATTCTTCATTCTGCTCTATATTGCTGTTCTCAAAAGCGGTACGCAATACCTTAAAGCGGGACAGATAAATCTTCTCATAATCGATATATTCTTCATTGTCACCGAAATCATACTGGTCACAGTCCTCCTTTGTCAGAAGTCCTTCTTCGATCAGCGTCTCCAGATCAATGTAATAAGGATTTCCCGCAAAAGTAGAAAAAGACTGATAAGGCGAATCGCCGTATCCGGTTGGACCAAGCGGCAGAATCTGCCAGTATTGCTGACCAGCCTGCGCCAGCATATCAACGAACTCATATGCCTGTCTGGAAAAGGTTCCGATTCCGTATTCGGACGGAATGCTGGAAACCGGTAAAAGCACACCACTTTTTCTCATCATTTCCCCCATGCCTCTCTGCCCGTCTCCGCGGGCGAAAATTTACGAATATTTTTATTTATTCTACTATGTTCCCGGAAAAGTATCAAGCAGAAAAACATTGGAAAACGCAACTTGTAAAAACAAAGTCTGCGAAAACACAGACGGCCTCTTTTCTTTTACCGGAGCGTTACTTCTATCCGCGCGATGCTTCCGTCTCTGACGGCCTTTGCCCATTTCTCCGGAAGAAAATCTCCTTCCGGTCTTTCCTGCTTTCCTCCCGCGTCAGTCAGCATAATCTCCGTCACCACATAGTCTCCCGGCAGATAATCTTTCCGTTCCGAAAGGTGATAGCAGACCGGAATCTTTCCGAGGAACATCGCCTCCACCTTCCTGTCTTCCCCGATCAGGTAAGCCGGAATCACCGGCATAAACCTCAGATTCAGTTTTCCGTCCTGTACCGTAAAAGGCTGTGCGCCGAACATCATCAGCGTCCACATATGGAGGAATTCGACTGTTGACCCACTGAGTCTTGCCACAAATCCTTTTCCATGATAATGACCGTTCGGATTCCTGCTGCTGGCAATAAAGGAAGAGTTTTCATAAATGCTCCTGCCATATACCGCCGGATCGAGGAACGGAACCGCCGCCTTATGGAAGTCCCCGATGAATTCCCTGTACATACCCGATTTCAAAATTTCCAGCAGATATTTATATTCCATGTGAAGCCAGATGGATTCATTTTCCAGCCAGCCCGGTGTGAAGGCCTTTGCGCGCCCGATCTCATAAGAAGCGTCCTTTAAGGATGCGTTGACCTTATACATGGAAAGCTTCTCATCATACAGATCACTGTTCTTTACGGCCGCATACAGCGCTCTTTTCTCTTCGATTGACTGATCAAGTTTCAGAAAACGGACCGGACCTTCCAGGAAAAGCGGAATCTTTTTCACCGCAAAATGCTTCGGCAGTATGCCTTCTTCGTCTTCGATATAATCCGTCACTTCATAGCTGAAATAGGTCGGACAGATGCCGTCCTCCGTCGCGCAGGCTTTATCGATGCCTGCCCGAACGATCTCCCGGAACAGCTCCAGTATCCGAATCAGCTCTCCGCTCTCTTTCTTTGCCCGTTCTCCGGACACGCCGTCATAAATCTTCTCCCAGTAAGCTTCCTTAATATCATTGACCTGATTCCAGTATCCGGCCACCTCCATCTCCCGCAGAAGAGAATCCTTTTCCGCTTCTGCGACGGCCGCGGTCCGTTCCATAAAATCCGCCGTTTCCCGAAGCATCGCACAGGTTCCCGGATATTTTCTCAATACGGAAAGGACATACCGAAGCATCCGGTCAAGCTCGTAGGTTTCCGCCATCGAGGAACCGAACAGACCCGGAAGACCGTTCAGGGCATCATACCAGCCCGGCTTGCCGCCCTCCATTTCCACGCCCATGCCGTATGCATCCAATGCCGCGAACTTCGTCACACACAGCGTCAGAAGCTTTTCAAGCAGGGTGGAACGAACGATCTCACCCGTTCCGTATGCGCTTCGCACCAGCTTATCCGCCGTATTCCTCATACTCTCTTCTTTCAGCGCATGATACTGTCGGATGCCGCCTGCCGTTTTCACATACCGTTTCTTTCTCGGATTGACCGCCGCCTGGGATAAGAACCATGTATAGCTTTCCCCGAACAAAAGCTCTTTTTCCTTCTCCGGCCAGATCTGCAGATAACTCTCGATCAGGTCCAGATTATAAGTCCAGTGATCCGACCAGTAGCCTTCCCCGAAGTTTCCGTTCATCTGGCTGACCGCCTCGGTCATAACCTGCTCGAAATATGACTGCGCATCCTCATTTTTCATATCATCCGCCAGTTGGAAAAACATCCCCGGCGTAAAAGGCTTCTGCAGCGCTTCCGTCAGCTTTTCCCGCTGTCTGTCGGGAAGCTGCGCAAAAATTCGTTCTCCGGCTTCTTTTTCCAGTACATAGGTCACCTTCTCAATGGAAAGGGGATTGTAACCATCCAGCTGAATCAGATTATAAAAAGTCCGGATATTCTCCGTTCCCACCCAGGGCGTAAAGAAATTATCACATCTTCTGTTCTGGTTCACATCCCGGTAACTTCCGTTGCCCTGCGAATAAAATTCAGGCAGCATGCTGAAATAGTTGTATTCCCGCTCCAGATCGCCATGCTTTCTGGAATAAATATAGAAAACCTTGTCCTTTCCCAGCACGATAGGATAGCCGCCGCGCAGCACATTATCCATATAAGTATAGCGACAATATGCGTCAAATTCCGGCGAAGCCGTACAGGTATTGATATGACTGCATAAGTCATCCACCAGTTCTCCCGCCCGGACAAGCTTTGCCTCAAAAAACGCCCCGTCCATTTTTTGCGCGGTGAGCTTCTCAAGAATTTCATAGCTTTCCACCTGACCGATCATTTCATAGATCGTCAGTGTCTCCGCAGGCTCCAGTGTCTTCTTTGTTCCATAAAAACTGCATGGGAACTGGTTCTGTGTCACCTGCTCCATCTTCCACAGCCCGTCGATTCCTTCCTTTTCAAAATTAACCGCTTTGGTCAATGTTGTGTCAAAAGCGAACACAATATCCGGATCGACGATAGCCTGCAGTTTCGTTCCGTCCTCCAGCACACCCAGAGAAAAGTTACCGCCAATAACCTCCGTCACTGAAGCCGAATCGGCAATACTCGCCCGCACCCGATAAAAGGGCGCCTTCGTCTCCACATGCTCGACCTGCATCCATGCTTTGACAAGGCTTCCCCTCATTTTGATATCATCGATGCCGATGCCATAAGGAATCAATGCAGGCATACCGTCCAGAATTTCAAGCTCCACCGCCCCATCGGAAAGATTCTCCACCGTTACCTTCCGCACAAGCGCGCCCGCTTTTTCCTCCGGCAGCGTAAAATAAGTCACATGGGTCCGAATCTGATGCGCCGCGTTTGTTTCCTCGATCTCCAGCCCGTTCTGACGGATGATCATCTTCTGCTTCTCATTTTCATCTGAGAACGCCTCGAAACAGGCCCCGTCCCTTTTTAAAAACGTACGGAATCCGGTCCGTTTTACGTTCTGATAAGACTGATGCGCCGGAGAAAATTCCATAATGGCGTGGTCCTTATTCTCCACGCCAAAACATGACACGCACTGCCCGCGGTTTACATAATAGCACCAGCTCGGAATTCCTTTTATTCCGGCGATTCCCGGCAGAAAACTGGCAAAGGGTGATTTTTTTCCATAATCTTCCATGATAAACGCTTCATTCTGACTGCTCATATGTGACCTCCTTTATAATTCTGCTGAAATATTTACAAAAACGGTATCATTTCCCGCACCGACTCAAAAATCAGATGCGGCATCACGCCGGATTCCGACACATCCGAAAGCGCCGCTTCTCCGCTTAAAACGAGAACACTTTTTAAACCATTGTTTTTCCCGGCAGCGACGTCCGTATATAAACGGTCTCCCACCATCACAATCCGGTCTTTTTCCACACCGACCCGTTCGGTCAGATAATCCACGATATCCCGGTTCGGTTTCCCGATGATCCGGTCCGGATAGCGGAAGGCAGAGGCATGAATGAACGCCTGAATTGCTCCCGCGTCAGGGATAAAACCGGTCTCCGTCGGGCAGTTATAATCCGGATGGGTCGCCAGATACGGCAGACCGGCCCTGACGAAATCACATACTTTGCACATTTTCTGATAGTCCAGGGACGTATCGAAAGCCACGACGACTACATCCGGCATCCGTTCCTCCAGCTCGATGCCCGCCTGTACAAACTCCGCCTGCAATAACGGGTTGCCAAGCAGGAAAACCCTTTTTCCGGCAAAATGTCTCTTCAGATAAAAAATCGCCGCCTGACCCGAAGTAATGATCTTTTCCGGCCCAATGTCCCATCCCATCCGGTGCAGTTTCTCTACATAAGCCTCCGCGTTTTTGGAGGAATTATTCGTCAGAAAAACATAACTGCGGCCCGATGCCCCGATCCTTTCGAGAAACGCCTGTGCGCCGTCTATCCATTTTTCTCCGAGATAGATTGTGCCGTCCATATCCAGCGCGAAGCAGCGGACTTCGTCCAGAATATGTTCTCTGTCCTGATTTACCTCAGGGATGCTCTCCGTTGATGAACTCATAAAATGCCTCGATTCTTTGTTCATAGATTTCCATGTTGTTTTCTCAATCTGCTTTTCTGACAGTGTGTTTCACTGCCTGATCGAACACCGCTGCCACCCGAACACTTCCGCCACTTTGCTGCCCTCTTTGATGAAAGCCGCAAACTGCTCAAGCGGAACCTGACAGGTCATAAAGCGCTGTCCGTCGTACACCTTCCCGGAATTCACATCCTGCCATCGTCCTTTCGGCAGATATACCCGGCGTTCCCGCTGTCCCTGCTCCGTCACCGGCGCAAACAGGATGTCCTCTCCGAACAGGTACTGGTCCTCCAGCGTATAGCAGACCTCATCCTCATAATAATCAAAGAACATCGGGCGCATAATCGGTTTTCCTTCTTCAGAGGCGATCTTCATATAATCACATATATAGGGTCTTAATTTTTCCCGCAGAAGAACCAGCCTCTTCAAAATCTCATAATTTTCTTCCCCGAAGCTCCAAAGCTCATTGTCTCCTCCGCTCGGCTCGATGATGCCCGGATGCTTCCGTACCTGATCCTTCGTTCTGAGTCTGGAGCCGTGAAGCCGCATCACGGGACTGAACAGGCCAAACTGCATCCAGCGAACGATCAGTTCCTTAAAATAATCGCTTTCGATGTCTCCGGAATGGAATCCGCCGATATCGCTGTTCCACCATGGAATGCCGCTCATGGCCATGGAAAGGCCGGTCTTAACGCTCATGCGAAGCGCTTCAAAGGTCGATGGAATATCGCCGTTCCACACCAGCGCGCCAAATTTCTGAATGCCGGGATAGGCGGCCCTTGTCAACAAAATGATTTCCTCTTCTCCCGCTTCTCTCAGGCCGTCATAAAACAACCGGCTGTAATAATACGGATAAAGCATGGCGGTCTGCGCGCCGTTCCCCGCATACAGTTTCAGATTGGAATACTGCTGCGGATGCACCTCCGGCTCCGCCTCATCCAGCCAGAAATTATGAAAACCTCTGTCATAATAATTTTTCTTTACCTTATCCCATACAAAGGCTCTCGCCTCCGGATGCGTCACATCGACAAACGTTTGTTGACCATAAAAGTCAAACGTTCCGTACTGTCCGTTCTCCGTCCGCACCAGCAGATTCCTGTCATTCATTTCTTCCCAGTTTTCGCTCTTCGGGTTGATCGTCGGCCAGATCGAAACCACGGGACGGATTCCCATCTCCTTCAGCTCCCGGCACATTGCCTCCGGGTCCGGCCAGTATTTAGGATCAAATTTCCACTCTCCCTGCTCTGTCCAGTGAAAAAAGTCTATCACGATGACAGAAAGTGGAATTCCCCTTTCGCGGTATTCCCTTGCCACCCGAAGCACCTCGTCCTGGCTCTCATAGCGCAGTCTGCTCTGCCAGAATCCCGCCGCCCATTCCGGAAACGCGGGCGCATATCCTGTCAGATCGCAGTATTTGCGCAAAACCTCCGCCGGCGTATCTCCAACGTAAACAAGATAATCCGCCTGAAAAGCGCTGTCAGCCACCCACATCGTATGATTTTTCGTCGTCTCACAGCGTCCCGGAGCCGGATTGTTCCAGAAAAATCCGTATCCGAGAGAAGAATAAACGACCGGAACAGCCGATTTTGTATTATAATGCAACAGATTACAGGTGCTTCCTTTTCGATCAAAAATATCCTCCTGCTCCTGTCCCAATCCATAAAAATGTTCACCCGGATTGGCATCAAAAATGATTTTGGTCTGATAATGATCGCCTTCCGTATGAAGCGTTCTCGTCACATAATCGCCCTCAAACTTCGTATGCAGTATCTGTTTTCCGTCCCGGTAATAAGTAATGATTCCGCCACACCAGACATTGCCCGCTTCCACCGTTACCGATATTCTGCCGTTTACAAGCGTGGCCTTTCCTGCTT